>NZ_JAMBEP010000004.1 GCF_023374055.1 Luteimonas galliterrae
ACTACGCCGCGCCCGAGCAGATCCGCGGCGGCCAGATCAGCACGGCGACCGATGTGTACGCGCTGGGGGCGGTGCTGTTCGAACTGCTGACCGGGCGCAAGCCGTTCAGCGATCCGCTGGCACCGCGCGAGCCGCCGCAGGCGTCCAAAGCGGCGACCGAAGCGGCCGCCGACACCGGTCAACGCGCGGCCGCCCGCGCCGCCACGCCGCAGGCGCTGCGCAAAGCCTTGCGCGGGGACCTGGATCGGATCGTGCGCACGGCGCTGGACCCTGACCCGGCGCGCCGCTACCGCTCGGCGGCCCGGTTGGGCGAGGACCTGCGCGCGGTGGTGGCCGGCCGGGCGATCAGCTTGCGCAGCGATACCGGCTATCGCGTTCGCGTGTTCCTGCGCCGGCACCGGTTGGGGACCGCTATGGCCGCAATCGCCGTGATAGCGGCCACTGCATTCGTGTGGCGGTTGGGCGTGGAACGCGAACGTGCGCAGCAGGAAGCGGAAACGGCGAAAAAGGTCAGCGATTTTCTGGTCGACACTTTCGACGCGGCCGACCCGCGCATGCGCGGACCGAAGGGGACCGAAGAGCCGACCGCACGACATGTGCTCGATCTCGCTGTCGCCAAGGTCGACGCCGGGCTTTCCGAATCGCCGGCGATGCTCGCCCGGATGCACGCAGTGCTCGGCCGGGCCTATGCGAACCTGGGGGAGCGGGAACGCTCCGAAAAGATGCTGCGCGAGGCCGCGGAGGCTTTTCTTTCACCGCAAATCTCGCGCCCCGATCTTGCTGCGGAAGCCTACAACGAGCTTTCCACATTGTTGAGCAACCAGCTGCGGACGGACGATGCCCTAAGCGCCGCGCAGCGTTCGCTCCAATTGACCCTACAGCACAATCCGGCACCGGGCGCATTGGCCGATGCCTACGAGGCGCTCGGCTTGGCGAAGCATCACAAATCGGATTTCGCCGGTGCGCGCGCGGCGTATGCGGAAGCCTTGACGCTTAGCCGCGAAGCCCATGGCCCACAATCATTGGAAACGGCCTACGTTCTACACAACATCGCAGGGCTGCTGCGTGTCTCGGGCGATTACAAAGGCGCCGAAACCTATTATCGGCAAGCGATGAATATCAAGCTCCGCCACGGGAAGAACACCGTGACCGTGCACAACAGCCAGCAAGGGCTAGCCCGGGCTCTGAGCGCGCAGGGGCGCTTCGCCGAAGCGGCGGACTTGCAAAGGCAGAGCGTGCGCCTGGCGGAGGCCTTGTACGGACGCGACAGCGAACGCTCCGCCGACAGCGAAATGAAACTGGCTATGGTGCTGCAGCAGGCCGGCGATTACGCCGGCGCGGGCGAGCATTACCGCGACGCGCTCGACATCACCGAGCGCGTCCTCGGCAGGACCAGCCTGGATTACGCGGTGGTCGCGACCCAGCAGGCTGCGCTGGAAGAAGCGCGCGGCGATTATGCGGCGGCCGAGGCCTTGTATCGCGAAGCGTTGCAGATCAGGCGCGAGAAACTGCCGCCGGGCGACAGCGAACGTCTGAGCAACGAAGCTTATTGGGGCCGGGCCCTGTTGCGGATGGGCCGGACAGAAGAGGCGCGTGCGCCTTTGAGCGCTGCGTTGCCGGCATGGCTGGATTTCTTCGAGCCGGGCGATACGGCGCCGGAGTACGTTGCTGCGCGATTGGTGCAGGCCGAATGGTTGCTGCACGAAGGGCGATTGGATGAGGCGGAAGCCGCCTTGCCGACGGCAACGGACGATGCCCCTGCCGCTGCCATCAAGCGTCAGGCGCTGGCGGCCGCGTTGGCGGAACGGCGTGGCGATAGGACGCGGGCCTTGTCCATCTGGCGCGACGTTATCGAACGCGCTTCGGCGCATGTCGGCCCCGACAGCGCGCCTACCGCCCAATGGCGGGCGTCGTACGCGCAGGCCCTGTTCGCAGCGGGGCAATCCGGGCCGGCGATGGAACAGCTGCGCCGCGCAGAACCCCCGTTGCGCAAGTCGATGGTGCCCGACGCCGATGTGCTGCGCCAACTGGACCGTCTGAAAGCCGACCTGCGAAGGAAGGGTTAGGCGTGGGGCTCCTTCCAGCCCGTCGCGGGCCGCCGCTTGAGCGGTATTCGGCTCGATGAACGGGTGTCGTAACCGGAGTTTTACGACTTCAGCCACGCGCTGGGTTAAAACCGTTCACAGACCGAATCGATTCCGGAGTCCGCATGTGCAGGAACATCAAAACGCTGTTCAACTTCGAACCGCCGGCTAGCGATCAGGAAGTACGCGACGCATCCTTGCAGTTCGTCAGGAAACTGAGCGGGTTCAACAGCCCATCGAAGGCCAATCAGGCCGCTTTCGACCGTGCGGTGGACGAGATCGCGGCATCGGCGCGCATGCTGATCGATTCCCTGGTGACGGTGACTGGGCCGCGCGATCGCGATGTCGAAGCGGCCAAGGCCAAGGCGCGGTCGGCGGAGCGGTTCGCCCAAGTCCGTTGAGGCATTACTCTTTGTAGGCCGGGGCTTGCCCCGCTACGCTTTGTTTCTTGCTTTCGCGCTTCGCAGAGCCGCTGGGCCGCGAGCCCTGGATTGCGATGCTCGCGAATACGCAACAGCTGCGGTTGAAGCCGCCCCCACTAAGGCGAAGGCAGCGGCAAGTCCCGCTCTACAAAGAAAAGCCGGCGTTTCATTCCCGCAGAGCGCGTCGCAACGGTTCCAATTCCCGCTCGTAACGCTTCCACTGCCCCACGCTGCGTTGGTGGATGGGTTCGCGCACTTGCACCGTGCTGGCGGTGGCGACGGCGGATGTGTTTCGTTCGATCGCCACGCAGCTCGGCTCCCAGGACAGGCCGCAGAAGTCGAGCAGCTCGCGCGCGACGATCGCCTCGAAAGCGGCGCGCGCCGCTTCGGCGTTGCGTTGCGCCAGCTGGGTTTCGGCGTGGCGCCAGAGGCGCGCGATCTCTTGATCCATGGACGGCGAGGCTAGCATGCGAGGCAGGCGCCATCCTGCGAAACGGCGGTTGGCTGATTGTTTTCATCAACCCGGCACGCGAAACATGCAGACGAAAGCGCTGGGTTGGAGGCCAACCCAGCTACGGATCAGGCCGGGTCTTCGATGGCGATGCTGTGCTGTTTCAGCCATTCGCGCACTTGGTCGCGCTCGCGCTTGCTGGTGCTGTTGAGCGAGGCTTCCGGGGTCATGAACAGATAGCGTTGGAACGTCGCTCCCTGCGCGTTTTTGGCGTTCGGATCGGCGCCGGCTTCCAGCAGCTGCAGCACGCGTCCGGTTTCGTTGATCTTCGCGGCCAGGTGCAGCGCGGTATTGCCCTGGCGGTCGGCGGCGGCGACTTTCGCGCCGGCCTCGAGCAGCAGATCGGCATTGTCGGCGCGCTCGGCCATCAGCGCCGACATCAACGGCGTGGCGCCGGTGACGGTGTTGGGCGTGTCGGCGCTGGCGCCGTTGTCGAGCAGCGTGCGCAGATATCGGTTGGTGTCGGCCATCGCGGCCAGATGCACGGCGGTCACGCCGTCGTCGTTGCCGCGCGCGGGGTCGGCGCCAGCCGCGAGCAGCGCATCGAAACCGTCCCGGCTCTGGTTGAGCATGGCCCACTGCAGCAGGGTGATGCCTTTCTCGCCTTGCGCATTGGGGTTCGCGCCGCCGGCGATCAGTTCCTTCATGCGCGCGGCGTCGCCGGCTTTGACGGCGTCGGCCAGCAGGGCGGTGGCGGGATCGGTGAAGGTCTTGCCGCTGGTCATCGATGGGTTTCCTTGCCGCGCACAGGCCGTGCACGCCAGAAGCATAAGCGAGAAAAACGACAGCGCGCGGAAGATCCGGCGCGCTGCCAAGGGGTCGTTCGTGGAGATCATGATGCGTCCCTTCGGTCCAAGGGGGCAGTTTACGGAGTGAGCGTAAAGGGCGTGTTTCGCTTTGGATGCCAGGAATGCAGCCAACGAAGCTAACGTGATAGTTCGCGTGCCCTCACCCAACCCTCTCCCGCAAGCGGGAGAGGGCTAAAGCCAAGCGGGAGAGGAATTACGCGCGCTTACCAGTTCCAGGGCATCACGCTGTTGACGCCCTCGGCCACGTCGCCGGCGAAATCGGTCACGCCTTGGGCCACGTCGCCGGTGAAGTCGACGACCGCTTCGGAGGCGGTGCCCAGCGCGTCCGCGGTCCATTCGACCGCATCGCCGCCGAACTCGACCACGTCGCCGATCACTTCGCCGCCGCCTTCAACCACGCCGGCCACGAAATTGGCCGGGGTTTCCAGGCCGACGAAGTCGCCCAGGTCGCGGATGGTGCCGCCGCCGTAGTTGGCGAGGTTGCTCACCTGATCGCTGACGAAGTCGGCGCCGCCGGAGACCAGATCGCCGGCCACGTTGAACGTGCCTTCGACCACGTCGCCGCCGATGTTGAAGACGCCTTCGACATAATCGCCCTGGGCGAAGTTGGTGTCGATCTCGTTGCGGACGTCGTCGACCTTGCCGCCGACCGTGTCGATCACATCCTGACCGGTGGTGACCACGCCATCGACGATGTTGCCGACGCCGTTGATCGCGTATTCGGCCGCGTTCTCGCGGATGTCGCCGAGCGCGCCGGGAATGTTCAGGAATTCGGACTCGGGCCCGTACGGCGTGCCGGTGCGCAGCGCTTCGACGAACGAGGTGCCGTCGCCGCTGCCGCCGTGGCCGTCGATGAACGGGGTCATGCCTGCCGGCAGGGCGACGCGCAGTTCGGTGCCGACTGCGTCGGGCGTGCCGTTGAGGAAGGGCACGTCCTGCTGCACGGTGTTCAGCGGATCGGTTTCGACGATGTAGCGGCGCACCTGGCCGCTGTCGGCCACGTTCTCGCGCGCGGCGTTCGGGCTGAAGCCCAGGTCGCTCAAGGTGTCGTCGCTCAACCCCGCGGCGTTGAAGGTGACGCCGGCGCCGCCGGTGGCCAGCGCTGCGGCCGAAGCCAGTCCGCCGCCAAGCGAATGGCCGGTGAAGACGACATTGCCGTCGCCGAACGCGACTTCGGCTTCCTTGGCCAGCGCCACGGCCTGGTTGTACTGCGCGGTGTCCAGACCGAAGGCCTGGGTGGCGTCGGCGCCGATATCGGGCATTTCCGACGGGTCGGTGCCGGCATAGGCGACCACGTACTGGCCCTGGTCGTTCTGGTAGATGCCGGCGCGGAAACCGGTGCTCGAATCTTCGAGCATGGCCGGATCGATCGGGATCTGGCGGCCTTGGCTATCGACCAGGAACTTGCCGCCGCTCGGATCCGGCTGCAGGCGGTTCCAGCCCGCGGCCTCGAGTTCGGCGGCCGATTGCGTGCCGGTGCCGTCGGGTCCGGTGACGGTGTAGACGTCGTTGGCCATTTGCGCCAGCTGCAGATCGGTCTGCTGCTGCGGCTGCTGGCCGGCGACCTGGTCGCTGAAGCTTTCGCCGTTGGCGTTGGCCGTGGCGCGCGGATAACTCTGCGGCGCCGGCTGCGGTTGCGCCGGCTGCATCAGATAACGCATCAGCGCATCGTTGTTGGCGTTGGAGCTGTTGACGCCGTCGAGCAGGGACATGCGGGCCACCGGGGTTAACCGTACTGAGGCGTAGGTTAGGCAGGCGGACGGCAAGCTGAATAGCTAGTGCAAACCCTAGGCGGCCCGGCTCAGCTCTTCGTAGGAGCGGCTTTAGCCGCGAGCTTGCGCCCCAAGTTCGCGCGGTCGTGGTGGAAAGAGCTCGCGGCTAAAGCCGCTCCTACGAAAAGCCGTTAGGGCGAGTCGGCGCCGGCTTCCAGGGCCACATCGTGCGCCTCGAGCCAGGCCACGACGGCTTCGCGCTCGTGGCGGGCGGTGTCGTTCAAGCGCGCGGCCGGCAGCTTGAAGTAGTAGCGCTGGAAGGTCTCGCCCTGCGCATTCTTCGCAGTCGGATCGGCACCCGACTCCAGCAGCAACAAGACATGCGCGCCGGCATTGATCATCGCCGCGGCATGCAAGGGCGTGTCGCCGCTGCGGTCGGCGAGCTTGGGGTCCGCACCGGCCGAGAGCAGCAGGCGGAACTGCTTGTCGGTGCGCGGGCCTGCGGCCGCTGCGAGCGCGGTGGCGCCGGTCTGGCCGTGGCGCGCGTCGGGATCGGCGCGGTGGGCGAGCAGGATTTCCAGATACACGGCGTCGTCGGTGATCGCCGCATTGTGGATCACGGTGCTGCCGCCCATGCCGGGCCGCGACGCGTCGGCGCCGGCATCCAGCAAGGCTTTCAGGCCATCGGGGCTTTGCCCGGCCAGCGCGTATTGCAGCACGTTCATGCCCTTGTCGCCCTGCGCGTTCGGATCGGCGCCGTCGCGCACCAGTTCGCGCACGCGTGCGGCGTCGCCATCGGCGGCGGCTTGCGCCAATGCGGCGGTCTTGGCATCGGTGAAGACTTGCTTGGCGTCCATGGTGTCTCCGCGGCAGGCGGCGGCGCACAAGGCCAGCAATAGCACGAAAACCTGGATCGTCGCGGCGCGCATGGCGTGATTCTCACACAGCGGCGTCAACGGTTCGCGACGAGGGATGTCGCGATCGGATAAGGCGCGGGCTTACTGAACCCTCATCCGCCCTTCGGGCACCTTCTCCCGACGGGAGAAGGAAAAAGCAAAGCCCCTCTCCCATTGGGAGAGGGGTTGGGGTGAGGGTACGGCGAAGCGGCAGATGCCGGAAAAGTGCGGATCGCGCAAACAAGCGCGCTCAACGCTCCCAAGGCCGCTGCTGCTCCAGCGCATCGATCATCGTCTGCTGACGATGCAGATCGCCGACCCGTTCGGCCTTCGCCTGCAAATAGTCGGCGGTGCGCTGGGCCATCTCGATCGGATTCCACGTCCACTCCGGCGCCTCGATCGGCGGCAGCGGACTGTCCAGCGTGATTTCGTGGCCTGGCGCGTCGGGCATGATGTGGTTCAGGCCCGGCGTATCTTCCTGCGCGGCGGTGAGCGGATCGCCGTCGACGTTGTAGCGGCGGATCAGCCCGTTCTCCGCATCCTGCTTGGCCCGGCCGGGATCCAGGCCGAACTGCTCCATCGTGTCGTCGTGCACGCCGGACGCATCGAAGGTCACCGCCGGAATGCCGGTCGCCAGCGAGGCGATGCCGGACAAGCCGCCGCCCAAGGAATGGCCGGTGATGACCACGTCGCCGTCGCGGCCGAACTCGCTCGCGGCGACCTTCTGCGCCAATGCGACGGCCTGGTCGTACTGCTCGGTCTTCATGCCCAGGCCTTGCGGGAAGTTCGCGCCGGTCCAGTCGATGCGCTCGTTGGAGCCGGAGAAGGCCAGCACGTAGTTGCCGTTGCCGTCGGTGAAGATGCCGGCGCGGAAGCCGGTGTCGGGCGTTTCCAGCGTGGCCGGATCGATGCCGGCCGCGGTCAGATCGGCGTCGCTGACGCGGGTCCAATTGCCGACGTTCTGCACCGTCGGGTCGTAGACGGCGTTGGCGATCTGCATCAGCTGCAGATCGATCGCCTGCGCATCGCGGCCGCGCACTTGGTCGCCGAACGAGGCGGCATTGGCCGACGGCCCGCCCTGTTGCGGCGTCAGCCCGAACAATTGCGGGTGATAGCTGGGTTCGGGGCGATAGCTGCCGGTCGGCAGCGCCGGCGCCTGCGCCAAGGCCTGCGGATCGGCATGGAAACCGGCTTGCCGGTCCTGCCAAGCCTGCGGATTGATGCCTAGCGGTTGCACGCCTGCCATCGCACGCCCCTCCCATGGGTCATCGCACGAAGTTAGGCGTGGGTTAGAACGGTTGCCAGCTAGGGCGTGCCCGAGGTACCCCGGCGGCGCGACCCTGCTTTTTTATGCGGAAGCGGCTTTTCGTGGGAGCGGCTTTAGCCGCGAGCTTTTCGGCCACCGCTAAAATCAAGAGATCGCGGCTAAAGCCGCTCCCACGAAAACCGCTCGCGGCAAGAGTCAGGCGTACTGCGCGATGCCGTTGCCGAACGACCAGTTCTCTTTCGGCACCTCGACCAAGCTGATGAACACGTCCTCTGGCCTCAATCCCGGGGAGGCGGCCAGGCGGCGCGCCACGTCCGCATAGAAAGCCTTCTTCTGCTCCAACGTGCGGGTGTTGTTGCAGGTGATCTGCACGATCACAAGATCGTCGCTGCGCTCGATCCCGAGATAACCGCCGTCATAGACGAATTCCTCGTCACGATGCTGGCTGACCAGCATGAAGCGGTCGTCCTCGGGCACGGCGAAGGTTTCGCGCATCGCGGCATAGATGCCGTCGGAAATGGCGCGAATATGCTCGGGCGGTTTGCCGGCGCGTAGAGCGATGCGGACCAAGGGCATGGCGGTGTCCTTATATGGAGTGGAGGGAACGGGTCGGCTGGGCGCTTCGTGAACCCGCCGTTCCGTCGCGACGTAGGCCTGGGGTTCATAGTTCATCCGCCCGGCGATTGCAAAATCGGACGCGGGACGCAACGGCGGATGCGGAGCGCGATGATCGGCAACGACCTCAACCCCGCACGATGGCGCCGCGCGCTGGCGCAGCACGGACGCGCGCAGATCCCGGAATTCCTGCATCCCCAGGAAGCCTTCGCGCTCTACCGTTGCCTCGCCGAGCAACTGTCCTGGCACTTGGCCGCCGGCGGCGGCGATCGCGCATGGGTATCGGCGCGCGGCGCCTATCCGGAAGGCGACGCGTATCAGCAGATCGCGATGCGCGCGCACGACCGGGCGCAGCGCGGCCACCAATACCTGCACGACTGTTATGCGCCGGACGACGCGCGCAACGAAGACGAATCCGGCGGCCTCGCGATAGATGCCGTGCCCGACAGCTTCAATTCGGCCGAATTCCTGTCGCGCATCCGCATGCTGACCGGCGATATAGCGCTGTCCCGGGTCGGTGTCCAGGCTATCCGCCTGCGTCCCGGCCAATTCCTGTTGCCAGAAACGTCGACCGCCGCGGACGACGGTCGACGTTACGCCTACATGCTGCACCTGAGTCCGGTATGGCGCGCGGAATGGGGCGGCCTGCTGCAGTCCATCGACGACCAGGGCGATATCGGCGAAACCTTCCTGCCGCGCTGGAACGCGCTGACCGTGTTCCGGCTGCCGCAACGGCGCCAAGTGACCCTGGTCGCGCCTTGGGCGCATCGTCCGCAGTATGGAATCGGCGGTTATTGGCTCGCCGGATGAGCGATCCGCATAACGCCGTAAATGGAACGCTTCGATGGTGGGCCAAGGCCTACCCCTACGCGTTCATCGCATCTTGCAGGTGCGACAGGCCTAGCATCAGCGTGGGCGGATCGATCGGCGATTCGACGAAGCCGTGCCGCAGATAGAAATCCTTGGCTTGCTCGTCGATGGCATGGCAGAGCAATGCCCGGATCGCAAGCTGCCGCGAAGTCTGCAGGACTCGCATGACCGCATCCTTCAACAAACTTGCCCGGCGTGGGCGGGCAGCGTAGCCACGGCGGCGAACAGGGCCAGAGCCAGGAGGGTGGGCCGGCGAGTCTGGTGCCGGGGCAGGGTTGGGGTGGACATGGCAGCGAACTCCATTGATGGCTGCCGCGAATCGGCAGTGGCTAAAAGACGGAATTCACCGTAGAAATGGCTGCCGTGGGGGCTGGAAAGGCCTGAAGCCAGAAGAAGGCGGAAAAGCAGCGGAGCAAGCCCCGCTCTACAATGCGGGGGCTGCTAAGCTCCGGTTTCCTTGCATGGAGACCGTGGATGAAGACGATCATCGTGGCCAGCTCCAAGGGCGGCGTCGGCAAGACCACTATCGCGACCCATCTGGCCGCGCAGGCGGCGCAGGCCGGGCAACGCACCGTGATCGTCGATGCCGATCCGCAAGGTTCGTCCACGCGCTGGGCCCAGCGCCGGGCCGGGATGGCCAACGGCGCCGTGCTGCCGGTCGACGGCACCAAGCGCAACTGGCAGAAAGCCGTGCCGGACGACACCCAGCGGGTGATCGTCGACGGCGCCGCCGGCGCGATGGCCGCGGACCTGGAATCCTTCCTCGACCAGGCCAGTGCCGTGGTGGTGCCGGTACTGCCTTCGGCGCTGGATATCGAAGCCACCGTGCCGTTCCTGAATTCCCTGGCCAAGCACCCGCGCGTGCGCAAAGGCCAGCTGCCGGTGGCGCTGATCGCCAACAAGCTCAAACCTTGGACGAACGCTTCGCAGCAGGCCGTGGCCGTGCTCAACGAATGGTCGATCCCGGTGGTGGGGCAACTGCGCGACAGCCAGGCCTACGTGATGCTGACCGGGCTGGGCAAGAGCCTGTTCGACTACAACTCCGCCCAGATCCGCGAGCACCAGAACGACTGGCAGCCCTTGCTGAAGTGGCTGGGCAAGGCGCGCTGAGCCGTCCTGCTTTTCGTAGGAGCGGCTTTAGCCGCGAGCTCTTTCCCCAAGATCGCGAGGCCCATTAGTCAAAAGAGCTCGCGGCTAAAGCCGCTCCTACGAAGAGCGGCTGAATGCGCCCGAAGCGAGTCGAAACCCGCCGCGCCGTCTTCGTCGCCTTGGGCTAAGCTGAGGCCTGACGAGCACGAACCGGGCCCATGAGAGAACTGATCCTGCTGCGACACGCCCACGCCGAGCCGGCGACCGCCGGCCAAGCCGATATGGACCGGCCGCTGTCGCCCGAGGGGTTGGCCGAGGCCGAGGCCGCCGGGCGCTGGCTGGCCGAGCAGGGCCTGGTGCCCGATCGGGCGCTGTGTTCGCCCTCGCGGCGCACGCGCGAAACCCTGGAGGCGGTGCTGGGCAAGATCGGCTATGTCGACCAACGCCTGGATGCGGGCATCTACGAAGCCACGCCCGGCGTGCTGGCCGCGCTGGCCGACGGCCATCGCGAAGCCGAACGGCTGCTGCTGGTCGGCCACAACCCGGGCCTGGAACAGTTGGCTGCGCTGATGCACAGCGGCCAATCCGGCGATTACCGCGGCATGCCGCCGGGCGGGATCGCGGTGCTGTCGCTGCCGGCGGACGCCGCCATCGAACCGGGCATCGCCCGCCTCTCCGCGTTCTGGTGGCCGTGAGGCCCAACGTCGGCGCCATGCGCGCGGTCGCGAAGATCTGGCTGTTCCCGTTGGCCTTGTGCCTGGCTTGGACGGCGGCACGCGCTACGCAGGTCGAGGTCGACCCGTTGCAGTCGCGGCTGGGCTTCAGCCTGCAGACCCGCTGGGGGCAGACGCTGGAGGGACGCTTCCCGCAATACGAAGGCGAGATCGTGACCATGGAAGGCGGCCGCCACCGCGTGCAGCTGCGGCTGGATTCGGGATCGGTCGAGATCGCCGACAGTCCGCGTTACAGCCGCTACGCCCGCGGTCCGCGGTTTTTCGATGCCGAAGATCATCCGAAGATCGAATTCGTCTCCGAACCGTACGACCAGGCGCTGCTGCGCCACGGCGGCGAACTCGGCGGGCGCCTGACCATCCGCGGCGTCACCCGCCGCGAAGTGTTCACCATCGCGCCGTCCGCCTGCGAGCGCCCGGGCTACGATTGCGACGTGGTCGCGCGCGGCAGCGTGCGCCGCGAGAACTACGGCATCAACGGCTTCGGGCTGGCGATCCACAACCGCGTCCACTTCTTCCTCAACGTGCGCGTGCGGGACGAACCCGCCTCATGAGCTGGCGGCGCGCGTGGCTGGCGGCGATGCTGGCCTTGTCCTGCGGCGCTTGCGCGACGATGTCGCAGGGCCAGCGCGACCGCGCCACGCAGATCGCCGCCGCAGCGCGTTCCACGCAGATCGACTGCGCCGCCGCCGACCGTTGCGCGCAGCCTTCGCCGTTGCACGATCTGGGCGGCCGGGCGTTGCTCGCCTCCGGCCCCGACGCGCCGCGCCACTACGCGCTGATCCTGGACCGCGGCCCGCAGGCGCTGCTGGCGCGGATCAACCTGCTGCGCAGCGCGCGCAGCAAGATCGACCTGCAGACCTACATCTTCGACGAGGACGACGCCGGCCGGCTGGTGCTGGACGAGCTGCTGGCCGCGGCGCGGCGCGGAGTGAAGGTGCGGGTGCTGGTCGACCAGCTGTCGGCGTTGAAGAGCGTCGATACGCTGGCCGCGCTGGCCGGCGCGCACGTCAACTTCTCGATCCGCATCTACAACCCGGTGCTCAACCGCGCGCGGATCAGCTACCCGCAATACCTGGTGGCCGGCTTGTGCTGCTTCCGCCGCCTCAATCAGCGCATGCACAGCAAGCTGCTGCTGATCGACGACGAGATCGGCATCACCGGCGGGCGCAACTACCAGGACGATTATTACGACTGGAGCCCGGCCTACAACTTCCGCGACCGCGACGTGCTGATCGCCGGGCCGGTGGCGCACGAGATGGCGGCCAATTTCGAGGCGTTCTGGAACGCCTTCCGCACCAAGCCCGTCGAGCAGCTGGGCGATGTCGGCAAGCGCCTGCTGCGCGATGGCGTGCCGCCGTTGAAACCGACGCAGTACGAGCAACCGGCGCGGGCCGAAGCGATGTCCGAGGACGCCAGCGATCCCGCGCTAGTCGAACAGGCGTTGGCGTCGCAGGCGTTGCCGGTGGGCAAGGTGGAATTCATCGCCGATCTGCCGCAGAAGCACCGGCGCGACAGGAAACGCGCCGAGGCGGCCATGCACACCACGCCCGGGCTCAACCATCTGATCGCTTCGGCGCAGCAAGAAGTGCTGTTGCAGACGCCCTATCTGGTGCTGTCCAAGCCGGCGCAGCAACTGTTCCGCGACATGCACGAGCGGCCGTCGCCGCCGCGGATCGTGATCTCCACCAACAGCCTGGCGGCGACCGATTCCTTCATCACCTATGCGCTGTCGCACAAGTACAAGCGCCGCTACCTGCGCGACTTCGGCTTCGAGATCTACGAGTTCAAGCCCTTCCCGGCCAGCGCGCCGATCGACCTCACCGCGACCGGCGCGCCGCTGCCGGCGGACATCGCGCCGTTGAGCTTGCGCGGCCAGGCGCAATCGCCGCCGGAAGAGGCGGCCGTCGCCGTGGCCGGCAGCGGCGGCGGCCGCAGCGGCGGGCGGCGGAACGTGTCGCCGCGCGAAACGCCCTTGCAGCGCGAATTCTTCGCCGGACGCTATCTGGGCAACAACGCCAACCAGCCGGTGCCGCTCAAGCGCGTCGGCGTGCGCATCGGCCTGCATGCGAAATCGATGGTCGTGGACAACCGCATCGGCGTGATCGGCACGCACAACTTCGATCCGCGCGGCGACCGCTACAACACCGAGAGCGCGGTGGTGATCGACGATCCGGCGTTCGCGCAGGCGCTGGCCGCCAGCATCCGCGGCGACATCGCGCCGGAAAATTCGTGGGTCATCGCGCGCCGCGACAAGCCGCCGGTGTTCTCCGGCCTCGAATACTCGCTGGCCAAGGTGTCCGAGCACCTGCCGATCTTCGATTTGTGGCCGGTGCGCTACGCCACCAGCTACGAGTTCAAGCCCGGGCCGCAATGCCCGCTGCCGCTGTCGCCCAACGATCCGCGCTTTCGCGGTTGCTACGAGCCGGTCGGCGACTATCCGGAAGTCGACCTGGGCTTCAAATGGCTGAGCACGCGCATCTTCACCGCGTTCGGGGCCGGATTGGCGCCGATTCTCTAATCCTCGGCGATCCGCTTTTGTAGGAGCGGCTTCAGCCGCGAGCTTTTCCTCAAGATCTGCGATTGCCCGCAAGAGCTCGCGGCTGAAGCCGCTCCTACAAAGGCAAAGCGGGTTGTCCTTGCACGACCCGTGCCATCGGTCATGGCCACCGATTGCAACCCTTCGGCGCGCGACGTCATCCAAGTCTGTGAAGGCCAGCAGCGCAGTCCCCGGCGCCGCGGCCTCACCCCTTTCGCGCAGGAATCGCCATGAACCGCCAGAACAAGAACAATCCATCCGCGCCGGCCCCGTCCCCGACCGCATCTGCCGCATCGCGCCGCTTCCGCGTCGCCGGCCCGGCATGGCAACAGTTGCGACCGCGCGATTTCGGCGTCGGTTACGGCACCAGCAGCGGCTACGCCAGCGATCGCCAGTACGCGGAAAATTGGGGCCAAGAGCGCTTCCGCATGGCGTAATGGCCCCGTCACGGCGCGTCTCGCGGCGCTGCTGCGATTGACGCGCCGTTGGCGTCGGCCTAGTCTGGCGGCTTCCTTTTCCAGCCCCCCAGACCCGGAAACGCCATGTCGATCTCGCTGACCATCGAACTGAACGACCGCGACCTCGAGCACTTCAATAAAGCGATGGAAGCCGCTCGCAAGGCGGCCGAAGGCAAGACGCCGGAGCAGGTGATCGACGCCGCCAGCGCGCTGCTGGCCGACGCGCAGAAAGTGCACGTGCCGGATTTCATCCTGGACCGGCTGCTGCGCCTGGACGATATGATCGCGATGGTGCGCGACACCGGCTGGGAACTGCCGGACGAGGACAAGCAGCGGGTGATGTCGGCGCTGGTCTATTTCGCCGATCCCAAGGACGTGATCCCCGACAGCGTCGAAGTGCTCGGCTTCCTCGACGACGCGATCATGATCGAGCTGTGCGTCAAGGAGCTCAAGCACGAGCTCGACGCCTACGACGACTTCTGCGACTTCCGCCAGCGCGAAGCGGAGAAGCGCGGCGTGGAGCCGTCCAAGGTCGGCCACCCCGATTGGCTGGACAGCCGCCGCCAGGAGCTGTTCGAGCGCATGCACCAGCGCCGCGAGCGCGACTACGGCAGCGGTTACGGCAGCAGCAGCGGCTATGCGGCCAAGCGCACCTACACCCGCACCTGGCGCCCGGGCATGTTCAAGTTCGGCTGAGTCCGGGCCGGTCGAAAAAACGTGTTCCGCAAGGACGTTACGCTCGAAGAGCTCAACGCGCTGTCGCAAGGCACGCTGATGGAGCCGCTGGGCATCGTCTTCACCGAGATCGGCGAAGACTACCTGTGCGGCACGATGCCGGTGGATGCACGCACGCACCAGCCTTACGGCCTGCTGCACGGCGGCGCCTCGGTGGCGCTGGCCGAAACCCTGGGCAGCAGCGCGGGCGGCTTGTGCGTCGGTACGGACCAGGGCGTGGTCGGCATTGAAATCAACGCCAACCATCTGCGCGGCGTGAGCAGCGGGACGGTCACCGGCACCGCGCGGCCCGTGCACGTGGGCCGCAGCACGCAGGTGTGGGAGATCCGCATCGAGGACGATCGCGGACGCCTGGCCTGCGTTTCGCGGCTGACGCTGGCCGTAATAGATCGACCGTAGCCGGAATCCTTCTCCCGCTTGCGGGATAAGGTGGCGCGAAGCGCCGGATGAGGGCGCGCGACCTTGAAAAATCGCTGCGAACGCTTGAATCTCGTCGCTTCGGGCTTGCCCTCACCCCAAGCCTCTCCCGCAAGCGGGAGAGGGGCCTATAGCCCGACTCTAATGCGCTTCGATAAGGTTACTGCGTGAATTCCCCTTCTTCCCCGATCCTGCGCCCGCTCCGGTACGCGATCCGCGTCCCGCTGCTGCTGTGGCACCTGCTGATCGACCTGCCGGTGACGCTGCTGTTCATGACGCCGCTGACCCGCGGGTGGCGCATCGGCGGCGAAACCGTGCGCTATCGCATGATCCGCGCGTGGTCGGCGGGGATGATGCATGTCTTCGGCTTCAGCCTGCGTCGCGTCGGCACGCCGCTGCCGGGCGCGGCGTTGTTCGTCGCCAATCATGTGAGCTGGATCGATATCGTCTTGCTGCATAGCCAGCGCATGATGGGCTTCGTCGCCAAACGCGAAATCGAATCCTGGCCGTTGATCGGCTGGATCGCGCGCCACGGCGAAACCATCTACCACCAGCGCGGCAGCACCGAATCGCTCGGCGGCGTGCTGCACGTGATGCTGTCGCGGCTGCGCGAAGGCCGTTCGGTCGGCGTGTTTCCCGAAGGCCGGACCCGGGACGGAAAAGAAGTGGGTCCCTTCCACGCGCGCATCTTCCTGGCCGCGGTCGAGGCCGGCGCGCCGGTGCAGCCGGTCGCGCTGCGCTACGGCGCGGGCGGCAGCGCGCAAAGCGTGGTGGCCTTCGCGCCCAACGAAAGCTTCATGGCCAACTTCATCCGCCTGCTCGGCGAGCCTTCGCGCGTGGCCGAGGTGCATTTCCTGGAGCCGATCCCGCCCGGCGCGGCCGACGGCCGCCGCCGCATCGCCGAGCTGGCCCGCGAACGCATCGTTGCGGCGATGAACGGCGGTATGGGTCCATAGTGGGTATCCCCTCTGCGGCCGCGTCGCTGCCATCGCCTTCCGAGATGTTCACGGTCCCCGACTATCACCCGCCGCGCTGGCTGCGCAGCCCGCATCTGCAATCGATCCTGGGCTCCAGCCCGATGCGGCGCCGGCGCGGCGAGCGCGCGATCGCCGCACTGCGCCCGCTGACCACCGAGCACATCGTCGACGGCGGAGACGGCGTGCGCCTGCACGGCCTGCACAGCCGCATCGAGGGCGCGCCCGCGCGCGGGCTGGCGCTGCTGCTGCACGGCTGGGAAGGCAGCGCCGAATCGAGCTATATGCGGCTGACCGCGGCGCAACTGCTGGCCCGCGGCTTCGAAGTCTTCCGGCTGAATTTCCGCGACCACGGCGATACCCATCACCTCAACGAAGCGCTGTTCCATTCCAACCGCATCGACGAAGTGGTGCATGCGGCCTGCGACATCGCGCGCCGCTTCGCCGCGCGGCCGATGGTGGCGGCCGGTTATTCGCTGGGCGGCAATTTCGCGTTGCGCCTGGCCTTGCGCGCGCCGGCGGCGGGCTTGCCGCTCGCCCACGTCGCCGCGGTGTGCCCGGTGCTGGACCCGGCGCGCACCATGGCGGTGATGGAAGCCGGCGTGGGCGTGTACCACGGTTATTTCGAACGCAAGTGGCGCAGCTCGCTGCAGCGCAAGCGCGAACTGTTTCCGGAACTGCACAACTACGACGACCGCACGCTGAAGCAAGGCATGCGCGCGCTGACCCAGTGGCTGGTGGAGCGGCACACCGATTTCGGCACCATCGATGCGTACTTCGACGGCTACAACATCGCCGGCGAGCGCCTGGCGTCGCTGCAGGTGCCGGCCAGTATCCTGACCAGCGAGGACGATCCGGTGATCCCGGTTTCCGACTTCCGCGAATGGCATCTGCCGGCGGATGCGCATTTGGCGATCGCACGATATGGCGGGCACTGCGGGTTCCTGCTCGATTCCAAACTCGACGGCTATGGCGAGCGTTGGGTGGCCGAACGCCTGAGCGCAGCGGTTCCCGCATAACTGTCATCCCTCGCTGCGCTCGGGATGACAGCTAGGTTGGGGGCCTTGCCGCTTCCTTGACGATCGTCCGGCGACGATAATCACCGACAGTCATCCAGGAGCAGCACGATGCGCATCCGCAGCGACAGCTTCCACGACGGCCACCATATCCCGCCGGAATTCGCGATGGGCGCCATGGACGGTTTCGGCGGCAACCGCAACCCGCACCTGGCCTGGGAAGACGCGCCGGCCGGCACGCGCTCGTTCGCGCTGCTGTGCATCGATCCCGATGCGCCCACCGATCCTTCGCTCGTCGGCAAGGAAGGCGTGGAAATTCCCGTCGGCCACGTCCGCGGCGACTTCGTGCACTGGGCGATGGCCGACATCGCCTCCGACGTGCGCGAGATCGCCGCCGGCAGCTGCAGCGACGGCATCGTCGAGCGCGGCAAGCGCGATCCGCAGGGGCCGAAAGGCTCGCGCCAAGGCTTGAACGGCTACACCGGCTGGTTCGCCGGCGATGCCGGCATGGGCGGCGACTACTTCGGATACGACGGACCGTATCCGCCGGGCAACGACTTGCGCCTGCACCGCTATTTCTTCCGCTTGTTCGCGCTCGATGTCGCCAAGCTGGAATTGCCGGCGAAATTCACCGCGGCGGACGTTCTCAAGGCGATGGACGGCCATGTGCTGGCCGAGGCATCGACCCACGGCACCTATTCGTTGAACCCCAAGGTCATGGCCGCCTGACCGGCACCCAGAATGTGTAGAGCTTGGCGCGCTGTTCGTAGGTGCGAATTTATTCGCACGCTTTTGATCCCATGAAGAGCGTGCGAATAAATTCGCACCTACAAGAACGGAGCAGCACAGCAAGCTACGCACAAGGAGCAAGAACCGGTTACGGCTTTTTGGCCGGCGCGATTTCCGACTCGACCACCATGTCGAGCACATAAGCGACAGACGAAGCATCCGCCGGCACCGGGTCGCGCTTGAACTTCTTCAGGCGCAACACCTTGCGCTCGCCTTCGACGAAATCGAAGCCTTCGATGTCCTCGTACAGCGGCTGCCATTCGCCCGGCGGCGACTGCTTGACGCCGTTGTCGCCGTAACGGATCTCGCGCACTTGCAAGCACTGGTAGTTGGGAATCAAGGGATGGTTGCAGGCGATGCGCCGCGGCGCGACTTCCAGGAACACGGTTTCGCCCGCGCCGCCGTAGCGTTTTTCGGCCGTGGCCTCGCCGACCCAGCTGGTCTTCTCGCCGGACGCGGACGCCAGCTGCAGGCGCGGCGGCTCGCTCTCTTCCACGCGCGCCTGCTGCGGCTGGGCCAGCAGCGCGCCGATCGCCTTGTCGGCCTGCATCAGCGGTTCTTCGCAGGCCATCATCGTCGAGCGCAGGCTCGATACTTTGAGCTGGTTTTGGGCATCGACTTCGTATTGGCCGCCCTGGCGGTTGCAGCCGCCGCCGATGGCGACGTTGCCGCCTTCGA
Source organism: Luteimonas galliterrae (assembly GCF_023374055.1). Taxonomy (NCBI): domain Bacteria; kingdom Pseudomonadati; phylum Pseudomonadota; class Gammaproteobacteria; order Lysobacterales; family Lysobacteraceae; genus Luteimonas; species Luteimonas galliterrae. Next base: position 18,613 of record NZ_JAMBEP010000004.1, read on the forward strand.
AACTCAAGGACAGCGCGCGGTCGCCGCCGGGGAACAGCGCGTTGATGCGCTTGCCCTGCGCGTCCGTCGCCGATTCCAGTGTCCAACGGTAGCCGGCCAGCATCGCGCTGTCGGCCGGCGGCAGCTTGGTTTCGGCAGGGGCCGGCGTTGCCGCCGGTGCGGGCGCCGCTTGCGGTTCGGTGGACGGACTCTTGTCGGCGGGCGTGCACGCGCCCAAGACCAGCGGCGACAACAACAGCAGGAGGCGGAGTTTCATGGCGGATCTCCCGAGGGATACGGCACTAAACGCGGCGGCGGCGCCGATGGGGTCGAACGGCCCGATCCTAACAGCGCACCCGTCGTCGCGCGGTGGAGATTCAGGCCGTCTGTCGGCGCCGCAGAATCAGCAGCACGGCCACGCCGGCCAGCAAACCCCAGAACGCCGAACCGATGCCGCCCAGCGTCAGGCCCGAAGCGGTCACCAGGAAGGTAATCAGCGCCGGTTCGCGGTCATCTTCTTCGCGCAGCGCCGCGGCCAGGCTGTTGCCGATGGTGCCGAACAGCGCGATGCCGGCGATCGCCATCACCAATTCTTTCGGAAATGCGGCGAACAGCGCGGCGATGGTGGCGCCGAACAAACCGACGATCAGATAGAAGATGCCTGCGAATACCGCCGCCACGTATCGTCGGGACGGATCTTCGTGCGCCTCGCGGCCCATGCAGATCGCCGCCGTGATCGCCGCGAGATTCAGCGCATAGGCGCCGAACGGCGCCAGCACCGCATTCACCGCGCCCAGCCAGCCGATCACCGGCGAAATCGGCACGTCGAAGCCCGACGCGCGGATCACCGCCACGCCCGGCACGTTCTGCGACGCCATCGTGACGGCGAACAAGGGCAGCGCGATGCCGAACACCGCGGCTAGCGACAGCGACGGCATCGTGAAGATCGGCCGCGCCAGCTGCAGATGCACCTGGTCCAGGCGCAGCGTGCCCATGCCCGCAGCGATGGCGATGCCGACCAGCAGCGTGGCGATCACCGCATATCGCGGAAACCAGCGCCGTCCGCACAAGTAAGCGACGAGCATGGCCAAGGCCATCGCCAGCTGCGACTGCATGGCCACGAAAGCGTCGAGCCCGAAACGCAACAGCACGCCGGCCAGCATGCCCGAGGCCAGCGAGAGCGGAATCTTGCGCATGCCGCGCTCGAACCAGCCGCTGAAGCCGGCGACCAGGATCAGCAGCGCGCACAGCACGAACGCGCCGATCGCTTGCGACAGCGGCAAGCCCGACGTGGTGGTGATCAGCATCGCCGCGCCCGGCGTCGACCATGCCGTCACCACCGGCACGCGGTAGCGCAGCGACAGGCCGATGCAGGTGATGCCCATGCCCAGGCCGAGCGCCCAGATCCACGAGCTGATCTCGTCAGGCGAGGCGCCCAGCGACTGCGCCGCCTGGAACACGATCACCGCCGAACTGGCGAAGCCGACCAGCACGGTGACGAAGCCGGCGACGATCGCCGACAGCGACAGATCGCGCAGGTAACGCGAGGCGCCGCCTGGCGCGTGTTCGTTCACTGAGCCGGCACCAGCAACAGCAAGGCGATGCCGAGCACGAAGCGGTACACCGCGAACGCCGTGAAGCGATGGCTCTGGATGTATTGCAGCAACCATTTCACCGCGATGAAGGCGGTGACGGCCGATGCGACGAATGCGATCCCCAGCTCGCCCCAGTTCTCGTGCGCCGCGCCGCCGTTGCGCATGACGTCGACGAGCTCGTAGCCGGTCGCGGCGAACATGGTCGGGATGCCGACCAGGAAGGCGAACTCGGTGGCGGCCGCGCGGTTCGTGGTGCCGGCGAGCAGCGCGACGAAGATCGTCGCGCCCGACCGCGATGTGCCAGGAAATACGCCCGCAACGACCTGGGCGATGCCGACCAGTACCGCCGCGGTCCAGGAAATTTCGCTGCGCTCGCCGAGTTTCTCCGCACGCTTGGCCGCCAGTTGCTCGGCCGCGATCATCCAGATGCCGCCCAGGATCAGCGCCCAGGCCACCGGTGCGACGGTTTCGGGCAGTACCCAGCCGGCCGCTTTCACCAGCAGGCCGCCAGCTGCGGTGAAGCCGAAGGCGACCGCCAGCTTCAGCGCGTAATCGCGGTTCTGCTTGTCGCGAAAACCGACCAGCAATTGCCACAAACGTTGCCGGTAGATCAGCACCACCGCCAGGATCGCGCCCGCCTGGATCGAGATGTTGAACAAGTCCGAGCGCCGTCCCAGCCAATGCTCGGCGATCAGCAGATGGCCGGTGCTGGAGATGGGCAGGAATTCGGTGATGCCTTCGATGATGCCCAGTAGCAGGGCGGCCAGCAGGTCGGTCATGGGGCGAAAGACGGCTCCGAAACGGTTTTGTTTTTGTAGAGCGGGGCTTGCCCCGCAGCTCTGCGCCTGCGCTTTTGTAGGAGCGGCTTTAGCCGCGAGCTTTTCCGGTCCGAAGGTCTTGGTGGAAAGCTCGCGGCTAAAGCCGCTCCTACGAAGAACTAAAGCAGCGGAGCAAGCTCCGCTCTACAGCGCGTCGCTGGCGCAGCATAGCCGATTGGCTGTTTGCACCATGACGATGCCAACACTGACAATGGCGCACTAATTTGGTGCGATTACTGCATTTTCATTCAAAATAATTCATAAAAATCAATATTTTATTCTTTGGCACGGGGCTTGCGATAGCAGTGGGTATCCCAACCCAAGGCCGTGCCATGTCTTACGACAACGTCGAAAAACTCATGAAGGACCACAAGGTCGAATTCGTCGACCTGCGCTTCGCAGACATGCGCGGCGTGCAGCACCACGTCACCTTCCCCAAGTCGATCATCGAGCCCGGCCTGTTCGAGGACGGGAAGATGTTCGACGGCTCCTCGATCAGCGGCTGGAAGGGCATCAACGAGTCGGACATGGTGCTGCTGCCCGATCCGTCGACCGCCTTCCTCGACCCGTTCACCGCCGATCCCACGCTCGTGCTGGTTTGCGACGTGCTCGACCCGGCCACGATGCAAGCCTACGGCCGCGATCCGCGCGGCGTCGCCAAGCGCGCCGAGGCCTATCTGAAAGCCAGCGGCATCGCCGACCAGGCCTTCTTCGGCCCTGAGCCGGAATTCTTCATCTTCGATTCGGTGCGCTACGCCAACGAGATGGGCCACACCTTCTTCCACATCGATTCGGAAGAAGCGCATTGGAACTCGGCCAAGGAATACGATGGCGGCAACAGCGGTTATCGCCCCGGCATCAAGGGCGGCTATTTCCCGGTCGCGCCGCTCGACTCGCTGCACGACATGCGCGCCGAGATGTGCAAGACCCTGGAGCAGGTGGGCATCGAAGTGGAAGTGCACCACCATGAAGTGGCCAACGCCGGCCAGTGCGAGATCGGCACCAAATTCAACTCGCTGGTCAAGAAGGCCGACGAGCTGCTGACCATGAAGTACATCATCAAGAACGTCGCCTTCCGCAACGGCAAGACCGCGACCTTCATGCCCAAGCCCATCGTCGGCGACAACGGCAGCGGCATGCACGTGCACCAGTCCCTGGCCAAGGGAGGGGTGAACCTGTTCAGCGGCGACGGCTACGGCGGCCTGAGCCAGATGGCGCTGTGGTACATCGGCGGCATCTTCAAGCACGCGCGCGCGATCAATGCGTTCGCCAACTCGACCACCAACTCGTACAAGCGCCTGGTGCCGGGCTTCGAAGCGCCGGTGATGCTGGCCTATTCGGCGCGCAACCGTTCGGCCTCGTGCCGCATTCCGTACGTCGCCAATCCGAAGGCGCGCCGCATCGAGATCCGCTTCCCCGATCCGATGAATTCCGGCTACCTGATCTTCGCCGCGCTGATGATGGCCGGCCTGGACGGCATCAAGAACCAGATCGATCCGGGCGGCCCGAGCGACAAGGACCTGTACGACCTGCCGCCGGAAGAGGAGAAGGGCATCCCGACCGTGTGCCATTCGCTCGACCAGGCGCTGGAAGCGCTGGACAAGGATCGCGAGTTCCTCAAGGCCGGCGGCGTGTTCACCGACGACTTCATCGACGGCTACATCGCGCTGAAGATGAAGGAAGTGACCGCGTTCCGCGCCGCCACGCATCCGCTCGAGTACCAGATGTACTACGCGATCTGATTTGGATTTCTGTGGGAGCGGCTTCAGCCGCGAGCTCTTCGATAACGAAGCGGAATCAAGAGCTCGCGGCTGAAGCCGCTCCCACAAGATCGACACCGGACGAAGGAGGAAACAACCGCACCAAGCACGACCGGGCCAAGACGAAGCCCGGCATGCCGCAAAAAAATGCGCACGCAGCAATGACTGGGGAGGGCTCACCGTGAAAAGGGGCCTGTCATGTCGTCTCGCAAGACCGCAATCGCATCGTCTGTATCGCTCGTGCTGCTGGCCGCAGGGCAGGCGCACGCCGGCACTAGCGGCTCCGTCGCCTTGACCAGCGACTATCTGTTCCGCGGCGTCTCCCAAACCAACGAAGAGCCCGCCGTCCAGGGCGGTGTCGAATACGCGGCCGACGGCGGTTTCTACGTCGGCGCCTGGGGCAGCAGCGTCAGCTGGCTGTCCGATCTGTCCAGCGACGCCGCGCCGATCTCCAGCGACGTGGAGCTGGACGGCTATCTCGGCTATCGCGGCAAATTCGGCGACAGCAAGTTCGGCTACGACGTCGGCGCGCTCTACTACTGGTATCCCGGCGATTATCCGGCCGGTTTCAACAGCGCGGACACCGGCGAAATCTATGTCGGCATTAGCGCCAGCCCTTCCGACGCCGTCGCCCTCGCCGCCAAGTATTCGTACGCGGTCACCGACCTGTTCGGTTATGCCGACTCCGACGGCAGCGGCTATCTCGATATTTCCATGAACTGGCAATTCACGCCCGGCTGGACCTTGAACGTCCACGGCGGCAAGCAATGGGTCGAGAACAACGAGGCCTACGAATACGCCGACTGGAAGCTCGGCGTGACCAAGGCCTTCGACAACGGCTTCTCGATCGCCGCCGCCTATACCGACACCGACGCGGAACAAGCCCTCTACACCAACGCCTTCGGCAACGAGATCGCCGACGGCAGGTTCTCGCTCACCTTCGCCAAGGCCTTTTGAGGAGACGCCGATGCTTACCCAGCAGGGAGACACCGCATGAAACTGATCACCGCCATCATCCGCCCGTTCAAGCTGGACGACGTGCGCGGCGCGCTGACCGAAGCCGGCGTGTCCGGCATCACCGTCACCGAGGTCAAAGGCTTCGGCCGGCAGAAAGGACACACCGAGCTGTACCGCGGCGCCGAGTACGTGGTCGATTTCCTGCCCAAGCTGAAGATCGAATGCGCCGTCGCCGACGACACGCTCGACGCCGCGCTGGAAGCGATCCAAACCGCGGCCGGCACCGGCAAGGTCGGCGACGGCAAGATTTTCGTCGTCGCGCTGGACCAGGCGATCCGCATCCGCACCGGCGAACTCGGCGCCGATGCGCTCTAACCCACTGACGGAGGCAACCATGAAGACTCGAACGTTCTCCGGGTGGAAGACCCGTTTGCAGGCGTTGTTGCTGGCGGCCTTGTGCGCCGGCGCGCTGTTCGCTTTCGACGCGTCGGCGCAGGACGCCGCCGCGCTAACCGGCGCCGAACCCGCGACGGCAACAACGGCCGCGCCCGCAGCGACCGAAGAAGCCGCGCCGACGCCGGTGGTCGACAAGGGCGACACGGCCTGGATGCTGACTTCCACGCTGTTGGTGCTGCTGATGACGGTGCCTGGCCTGGCCTTGTTCTACGGCGGCATGGTCCGCTCCAAGAACGTGCTGTCGGTGCTGGCGCAGGTGATCAGCGTATTTTCGCTGCTGGTGCTGCTGTGGGTCGCGTACGGCTACAGCCTGGCCTTCGCCGGCGGCGGCGCCTGGATCGGTACCTTGGACAAGGTTTTCCTCAAAGGCGTCGGCGTCGATAGCTTGGCCGATACGTTCTCGGCCGGATTCAAGTTGCCGGAATACGCCTTCGTCGCGTTCCAGGCCACCTTCGCCGGCATTACCGGCGCGTTGATCGTCGGCGCGTTCGCCGAGCGCGCGCGGTTCGCCGCGGTGCTGCTGTTCGCGGTGCTGTGGTTCACCTTCGGCTACCTGCCCATCGCGCATATGGTGTGGGCGGCGCCGGGCTTCCTGTTCGGCAAGGGCGCGCTGGATTTCGCCGGCGGCACGGTGGTGCACATCAATGCGGGCGTCGCAGGCCTGGTCGGCTCGTATTTCGTCGGCAAGCGCCTGGGTTTCGGCCGCGAAGCACTGAAGCCGCACAACGTCACCTTCACCTTCATCGGCGCGGCGCTGCTGTGGGTGGGCTGGTTCGGCTTCAACGCCGGTTCGGCGCTGGAAGCCAACGGCACGGCGGCGCTGGCCTTTCTCAACACGCTGTTGGCCACGGCGGCGGCGCTGTTGGCGTGGGCGCTGGTGGAGAAGATCGCCAAGCGCAAATCCTCGGTGCTGGGCATCGCATCGGGCGCGGTCGCCGGACTGGTCGGGATCACGCCCGCCGCCGGCACGGTGGGTCCGCTCGGCGCGATCGCGATCGGCGCCGCGGCCGGCGTGATCTGCGTCTGGGGCGTGAACGGGTTGAAGCGCTTGTTGAAAGCCGACGACAGCCTGGACGTGTTCGGCGTGCACGGCATCGGCGGCATCGTCGGCGCGATCCTGACCGGCGTGTTCACCGCGCCTGCGTTGGGCGGCACCGGTGCTGCGGACTTCAGCATCGCCAAGCAGGTCGCGATCCAGGCTTTGGGCGCGGGCATCACCATCGTTTGGATCGGCGTGGTATCGGTCGTGGCGTTCCTGATCGCCAAGGCCGCGTTCGGTTTGCGCGTCGGCGAAGACGCCGAACGCGAAGGCCTGGACATCACCTCGCACGGGGAAGCGGCTTACGAGGCTTGAATCAAGGTGGGCGGCTTCCGCCGCCCAACCCGCCCCCGCAGAGTCGGGCCTGCTCGACTGCTCTTGCTCGAAAAATGTGGCGTACCTATTCGCTCTCCGGACGAAAAAAGCAGTCGAGCAGGCTCGACTCTACGGAAGCGGAGCTCGGTACTGCAACGGGACCGGCCTTGCCCGTATCGGTGATAGTCGGGCTTGGCTTGCGGGCGGGAATGGCCATCTGATCTGGCACGTCCTGTACGGCGGTCTCGTCTATCCGCAAGTGTTCGGTTGAGCGCACGGGATCGTCTGCGCGGCGAAACGGGCGCAGCGGCATTCACATCGACGGCGATAAGCTGATCGCGGTCCACGGCAGGAGGCGAGGGATGACGGTATCGACATGGCTGCTCATGGCGGCGCTATGCGCTCCCGGCGCGGCGGCCGCGGCCGAGAATCCTTTCGTCGGCTCATGGAAATTCGACGCCGCGCGCAGCAAGCTCGTGGCCGAAACCGTCGAGTATCGCGATCTCGGCGATGGCCGCATGCACTTCTCCAACGGCGCGACGCTGAGTTACGACTTCGGCCTCGACGGCAAGGACTACAAGACCGCCGGCAACCGCAGCATCGCTTGGAAACCACTGCCGGACGGCAGTTGGCAGACGACGATCAAGATCGACGGCAAGGCCACGGAAACGTCGAACCGCACGATTTCCGCCGACGGCAAGCAAATGACCGTGCTCGCCGACGGCGTGCTGCCGGATGGCACGCCGTACAAGCACAAGAAGCACTACGCGCGGGTCGGCGCCGGCGAAGGCCTGGCCGGCACTTGGCGCAACACCGAAGTCGACACGGGCAACATGCCCGACGGCTACGTCATCTCGGAGAATGCGGACGGGACGCTCACCTGGGCGATTCCCACCGACAAGCAGACGCTGACCGGCCGTTTCGACGGCAGCGACTTGCCGCTCTCCGGACCGACGGCGCCGCCGAACACCGTGTTCGCGATCACCCGGCTGTCCAGCCGCAAGATCGCCTACGTCATGAAGACCAACGGCAAGCCGGGCCAGTACGGCACGGTGACGATATCCGCGGATGGCGACACGTTCACCGAGGAATCGTGGCTGCCCGGTAGGGAAAACGAGAAATCGACCGGCGTGCTGGTTCGGTACAAGTGCCCGGCGACGGATTCGAAAGATCCGGCATGGCTCTGTGCAGGATCGCGGTAGGCATGACGTTGCGTTGACCGAGGCTTGCAATAGCGGCGATCAACGGTTGCAATGCCATCATGCGCGCACGATCGCTAGCCATCCTGTTGCTGACTGCCCTACTGGCGGCCTGCTTCCACGCCCCGCCGCGCAACCCGATGGCGCAGTGGGTGCCGTCGCCCAACCACGAGCCGCGGCGGCCGATCCTGATCGTGCTGCACGCGACCGAGCAGGACGGCGTGCAGGAAAGCCTGGACACGCTGCGCACGGGCAACAGCGGCGGGCCGGTCAGCGCGCACTACCTGCTCGGCAGGGACGGCGGCTTGTACCAGCTGGTATCCGACGATCTGCGCGCCTGGCATGCGGGCCCGGGGCGCTGGGGCACCATCACCGACGTGAATTCGGTGTCGATCGGCATCGAGCTGGACAACGACGGCGAATCGCCTTTTCCGCCCGAGCAGATCGCCGGCCTGCTGAGATTGCTCGACGACCTGTGCGAACGCCACGGCATCCCGCGCACCCAAATCGTGGCGCACGCCGACTTCGCGCCTACGCGCAAGCGCGATCCCGGCCGGCTGTTCCCGTGGAAGCAATTGGCCGATGCGGGTTTCGGCCGCTGGCCCGATGCCGATGCGGGCGATCCGCCGGCCGGTTTCGACCCGTGGCTCGCGCTGCAGCTGGTCGGCTATCCGCTGGACGACCGCGCGGCGACGGTGCGCGCCTTCCATCGCCACTTCCGCGGCATCGAAACCGACGTGTTGGACGACGAGGATCTGCGCATCCTGCATGCACTGACGCGAATGCCGCGGGACTCGGCGCAATAGCGCCGCTCGCCGCGTCACGCCACGCATCAATCGGCGATCGCGGCCTCGGTGGCGAGCAACAGCACGCGGCTGTCCACGTCGAGTCGGTGCGCAGCACGCAACGCCGGTTGCGCGGCGACGTGCAACAGGCCCGCGACCCCGGCCGCACCAGAGGGGGTCGTTTCCGGTCCGCCGGCTTCGCGTAGCGCAGCCGGTGCCGCTCGCAATGAGTGCTCCGCTAGCTTGATGCAGTGAGCTCCGTGCCGCTGCAGGATCGGCAGTGCAACCGCAGAAGCCCGTCCGCAGGACAACATCCCCGCTGATGTACGCAGGTCGCCGGAGATGGGCGCTGCATGCCCGCTCGCCAAGGCATGAGCCACGCACGCAGCCGATGCCGGCTCCACGACCAGCAATTTCCGCGGCGCCTGCAGCAAGTCCCGCAAGCCTTCGGCCATTGCGGCCGCCAGGCCTCCGACGCCGGCCTGCACGAATACGTGGCTCGGGCGGTCGCGGACTTGATCGCGGAACTGGACCACCAGCTCGCGTGCGATCAAGCCGTAGCCGGACATCACGTCCTTGACCACCGCATCGTCGGGATCGTCGCCGGTGTCGGCTATAAGCAGCCCCTCGCCGTTCGCCGCGGCTGCGGCTGCCGCGTCGACCGCGTCGTCGTAAGTGCCGGCGACCCGCACGACGTCGCCGCCATACGCCTGGATGCGCACGGCCCGCGACCGCGCAACTTCCGTCGGCAAATAGATCGACGCTTTCGCGCCGGCGCGCGCGGCAGCGGCGGCGACCGCCAGTCCGTGGTTGCCGTCGCTGGCGCAGATCAGGCGCGGCAAAGCGGCGCGCTGCGCATAAAGCTCGGCGAGCGTGGCCACGCCCGCATGCCGGGCCAGCGCGCGCAAGCCGGCGAACATGCCGCCCAACGATTTGAAATTGCCGAGCGGACGTTCGCCTTCCGACTTGACGAAGACGCGGCCGACGCCGGCGCGCCGCGCCAGTTCGGGCAATTCGAGCAACGGCGTCCGCCGGAATTCCTTCGATAAGGATGCGGCGTCGAGATCGGAGCGGGGGCGGGTCATAGGCCCAGTTTGCCGGCGCCGGCCGACGCCGGGCGGCGAAATCAGGCGCGCTTTTGCGGAAAACAGGCGTGGTGGCGAAAGCCGACGCCGGCAACTGCGAAACCGCGTCGCTCTATCCGGGAGCTTCCAACGGAACCGGGATCGTCATTCCCTGCTTGACCACGCTCAGCGCGACATTCGTGGTGAACCGCCTCACGTTCGGATTGTCGGCGACCATGCGCGCCATCAGCCCGTCGTAGGTCTCGGTGTCGGGCGCGGTGATGACCAGTACGAAATCGGCTTCGCCGGTCACGTAGAACACCTGCTGGATCGGCGCCTGCGCAGCGAGCCAGGTACGCAACTGGGCGAGCAGTTCCGGCCGTTCGCGTTCGACTTGCAGCGAGACGATGAAGAAAGTGGGGCGCCCGACTTTGCGCGGATCGACGACCGCGGCATCGCGCACGATCACGCCCTGTTCGCGCAGTCGCCGCAGCCTGCGCTGGATCGCCGAAGGCGATAGCGCGACCTGTTCGGCCAGGCGCTCGGCGGTTTGCGCGGCGTCGTCCTGGATCAGGTTGAGCAGCTGGCGATCGAAACGGTCGAGTTCCATTTTTTTGCGGCTCCGAAGCCGGCGCGGGCGACGAAAAAACGCGCAGCCCGGCATGAGTTTGCCGCAAAGCATCGCATGGGCGGGCTTACGATGCTTCGCTCCGAAACAAACAAGCCGCGCGTTACCGCCATGAAACTGCTCTACCAGACGCATTCGCCTTACGCGCGCAAAGCGCTCGTGTTCGCCCACGAAGCCGGCATCGCCGGCCGCATCGGCGTCGTCCATCAAGAAACCAGCCCGACGCGCCGCAACGAACGGGTCTTCGCCGAAAACCCGCTCGGCAAGGTGCCGGTGCTGTTGCGGCCGGGGCTGCCGCCGATCTTCGATTCCGACGTGATCTGCGCCTACTTCGACACGCTCCACGACGGGCGCCCGTTGATTCCGGCGGATGGCGAAGCGCGTTGGCAGGCCTTGCGCCTGCAGGCCGTGGCGCAGGGCCTGGCCGACGCCGGCATCGCGATCCGCTGGGAAACGGTGCGCCGGCCGCAGGCGTTGCGTTATCCGCCGCTGCGCGACGGATACGCCGACAAGTTGCGCTCCAGCTACGACTGGCTGGAGCGGGAACTGGATGCCGCCGCGTCGATCCATGTCGGTCACATCGCGCTGGCGACTGCGCTGGACTGGCTCGAATTCCGCGAGCTGCCGGGTTTCCGCGAACGTCGCCCCCGACTCGCGGCATGGTTCGATGCTTTCGCGGCCAGGCCGTCGATGCGGGCGACGCCGCTGTCGGGCGAAACCCACGACTAGCGGCGCTGCTTTCCCGAGGTACGGCCGTCAAACGACCGTCAGCGTCACATCGATATTCCCGCGCGTGGCGTTGGAGTAGGGGCAAACCAGATGCGCCTGCTGCACCAGCGCTTCGGCCTGCTCGCGCGGCAGGCCCGGCAGCGAGATCTTGAGTTCGGCCTCGATGCCGAAGCCGCCGGCGATCTGGCCGATGCCTACGCTGCCTTCGATCGACGCATCCGCCGGCAGCGCGACCTTCTCGCGCGCGGCCACGAATTTCAGCGCGCCGATGAAACAGGCCGAATAGCCGGCCGCGAACAACTGCTCGGGGTTGGTGCCTTCGCCGCCGGCGCCGCCGAGTTCGCGCGGCGTGGCCAGCTGCAGGTCGAGGGTGCCGTCGGACGAGCGCGCGCGCCCGTCGCGGCCGCCGGTGGCGGTGACGGTGGCGCGGTACAGGACTTTTTCGATGGACATCGTGATTCTCCGGGTGTCGTTGGGGGTGGGTCGGGCGGATCGATTTATTGTGTAGGCGATTGAATCGTGTACGATTTAAGTGGCGTAAAAAAGCGTCCTTCAGACGTGGGCCTGCAGGTTGGCGCGCAGCGCATCCAGCGACGCTTTGGTACGCGACAGCTCGGCGGCCGAGCAGCCGCTGGCGCGGAAGATCCCGGCAGGCACGCCCGCGGCTTTCGCTTTCAGCGCGCGTCCCGACGCGGTCAACGCGATCAGCACCTGGCGCTCGTCGTCTCGCGCGCGCGTCCGCGTCACCAGGCCCGCGGCCTGCAGACGCTTGAGCAGCGGCGTCAGCGTCGCCGAATCCAGCAGCAGGCGCTCGCCGATTTCCGACACCGTGAGGCCGTCGCCGGCCCACAGCACCATCATCACCAGGTACTGCGGATAGGTCAGGCCGAGCGGTTCGAGCAGGGGCCGGTAGGCCTTGTTCATCGCGCGCCCGGCCGAATACACCGCGAAGCACAGCTGGTCTTCCAGCTTCAGGGAGGGCTGGGGCTTGGTCCGGGCGGGCGCGGGTCGCTTGCTCATGGCAGGCATGATAAATCGTGCGCGATTGAATTGCAAGCTAAGGAAAATTGCGCTTGCGGGGTCCGCGCGGCGATGCCCGCTTCCGGCCGGAAGCGGCGGGGTCATGCGACAGTCTGCGCTCAGGCCCGGATGGCCGCCAGGAAGCGTTCGCGGTGCTGCTCGGTGCGGCGGCGCACTTCGGCCAGCGCATCGCTCTCGGTGGCTTCGAGCATCGCTTCGAACAAGCGCTGGAAGTGGTGGTGCATTGTCCGCCTCGCAGCCGAGGGATCGCGCGCGCGCAGCGCGTCCAGGATCGCGCCGTGCTCGCGCATGCGGTCGTCTGCGTCGTGGTGGCAAACGCGCGCGTACACCGTCGTGACCTGCGGCAGTTCGTCGCGCATGCGCCAGATCGAACGCACGATGTACTCGATGACCGGGTTGCCGGTGATCTGGGCGATGCGCATGTGGAACGCGCGGTCGGCTTCGCCTGCGGCCTGGTCGCTCGCATCGGGTTGCGACATGGCCTCGAGCAGCACTTCCAGCTCGCGGATCTCCTCGTCGGTGATGCGGCTGGCGGCGAGCGCCGCGGCTTCGGCTTCGATCACCGAGCGCGCTGCGGTCACGTCGAAGGCGGACACGTCCGGCAGGGAGCCCAGCACGTCGGTGCGTTGCCGGACGTAGACGCCCGAGCCGATCCGGATCGACAGCACGCCGCGCGCCTCGAGCGCGATTTCCGCCTCGCGCACCGTCACCCGGCTCACGCCGAAGCGTTCGGCCAGGTCGCGCTCGCCCGGCAGCCGCGATCCGGGCGGGAATTCGCCCGAATCGATCAGCTTCATCAGTTCGGCCGCAAGGGACTGGTAGAGGCGGTTGTCTGTCATATCCGAATCATAGCGGGACTGGAGCGCCGGCGATCAGAAGCGGTACCGGACGCCGAAATAGTAGCGCCGGCCGTAGCCATGGTACTCGTGGAAGTTGCCGTACACCGGCATGTCCGAAATCCGCGGCTCGTCGGTCAGGTTGGACGCCTCCAGCGAGAACGACAGGTGCTCGTTGGCGCGCCAACCGGCGCGGAAATCCACCGTGCTGCCGCCGTGGATGTAGCGGTTCTGCGACGGCGCGCCGACGAAGCGCTGGTAGTACTCCGAGCGGTATTTGTAGATCGCCTGCAGGTCCACGGACCCCAACGTCCAATACACGGATCCCGATGCGACGTGCTCGGACAGGCCGAAGATGTTTGCCGGCTCGACCAATCCGGGCGTGACGGCGCCCGTTTCGGGGTCGAGCTGGTCGCCGAGCCGAAGGTCGTGGTTTTCGAAGTTGGAGTCGGCGTAGTTGTAGCTGACCTTGACGCCCAGCCCGTCGAACGGGGCGGGCAGGTACGAGAAGCGATGCGAGCCGGTGAACTCGACGCCGAACAGATCGCTCTTCTTGTCGGTCGTAGCGTATTGCTCGACCGGCACCACCACGGTTTCGCCGTCGATCACGAAGGTCTCGTCGATCACGGTCGGGATGTCGCCGCCGGTGAACTGCTTGTAGTAGATGGCGGCGCTGAGCAGCGAATCCGGATTGGGATACCACTCGAACGAAACGTCCCCGTTCCAGGACAGGAGCGGCTTGGTGCGCGGGTTGCCGGTGGCCGCGATGCTGTCGATCGCGTCCTCGATGCTGCCGAACTCGCCGTCCTCCACTTCGATCGTACGGCCGGCGCCCAACGCGCTCAGGTCAGGCCGGGCCATCGCGCGGTACACGCCCACGCGCAGTACCTTGTCGTCGGTCAATTCGAGCGCCGCGTTGAAGCTGGGCAATAGCACGTCGTTGGAGGCCTTGACCACCTGGGTGTCGAACTCGCCGGTGGGCTCGACCGTGATCGTACCGTCGCCGTTGCGCACCACGTCCAGGCCGCTGCGCAATCCCAGCGAGCGCACATCGGTCTTGACCCAGCGGGCGCCGAAGTTGCCCGTCACCGGTAGACCGAACCATTCCGATGCGAATTCGCCCATCAGATAGATCGCCTGCGTTTTCTCTCCGATGTCGTTGTTGGCGGGATTGCGCAAGTCGGCGTTGCGCCCGGTATCGTCGACGCCGGAGAGGGCGCCGAACAGGCAGCGCGAGTCGAAAGTGGCCCAGCGTTGGATCGTGTTGCCGCTGGCCTCGTCGAGAAAATCGTCCTGCGGGAAGGCGGTGCGGCAGGCCAGGTTCGCGTCGCGAACCAGGTCGCGGTCGGCGTTGATCTCGACGCGGTCGTCGTAGTCGCGGTAATCGGACTGCGCATAGCGCACGCCGGCCTTGACTGCGGTGAAGAAGCCGCCTTCCGGGAAGTAGCTGCCGTCGAAGCGGAACGCGCGCAGCGTGTGTTCGCGCAGCGCCTCGTCGCGGCGCAGGCGCGGCACATCGCTGAAGTTCTCCCAGCGGGTGATGTCGAAGGCCGGGTCGATGATCATCGAAGGCACGTCGCCGCGGTGGCCGTAGCTGTAATCGACGTAGCGCGCGCCGTTGATGCCGGCGACGTCTTCGCCGTTGATGTCCTCGTCGTCGGCGCGCAGCCGCGTGATCCAGTCGTTCTCGGTGCGCAGCGTGTGCGAATACGCGAAGTCGGTCGAGAACAGCCAGGAAGCGCTCGGACGCCATTGGAAATTGAGCCCGGCGCCCTCGTACTCCTCGGCCCGCACCTTGTAATTGGAGTTGGTCTCGATGCCGCTCTGTCCGGTGAACGAATGCACCGTCCCGTCCGCGCCCGCGACGACGTTGTCGATGTTGCGGCGCCCGTCGGGCAGGACCAGTTCGTTGCGGTCCTCGCTGAAAGTGCGGTCCGACCATTGGTAGTCGAAGTTCACTTCCATCGTGTCGTTGGGCTGCCATTGCAGGGCGGCGAATACCGCGTCGCGCTTGTCGTGTTCGACCAGCTGGCGATAGGTGCGGCCGTTGGGCATCAGGTAGAACGGCGTGCTGCCGGCGTTCTCGTCGCCCGGAACGACGTCGGGGCAGTTGCCGCTGGACGGCACCTGGGTCGCGTCGCATGCGGTCCAGGTGGAACTGGTGGCGGCGACTTCCTCCGGATTGCTGCCTTCCAGGCTCTGCACGCCCAGCGAGAGGCCAAGTTTGCCGCCGTTGGCGAATTCGAACTGGTCGAGATAGCTGGCGGTACCGCGCCAGCCGACGCCGGCGCCGTCGTCGAGCTTGCTGTCGTAGTCGGCATAGGTCGCGCGGCCCTCCAGCTGGATCCGGCGCTCGCCGAAGGACAGGGGCTTGACCGTCTCCATGTTGATCGTGCCCGCCACGCCGCCTTCGATGAAGTCGGCCTGCTGGGTCTTGTAGATCTGCACCGTGTTGATCAGTTCGGAGGGGAACTGGTTGAAGTTCACCGAACGGTCGCCGCTGCCGTTGGTCGCTTCGCGGCCGTTGAAAGTCGCCGAGCCGAGGAACGGGCCCAGGCCGCGTATCGAAATCTCGGTCGCGCCGCCTTTCTCTCGATGGGTGGACGCGCCGGTGATGGTTTCGATCGCCTCGCCGATGGACAGCGCCGGCAGGTCGCCGATGTCCTTGGCCGACAGCGCGTCGGAGATCACCGTCGCGTCGCGCTTGGTCTGGATCGAGGACTGGATCGAGGCGCGGATGCCGGTGACGACGACCGAATCCAGTTGCGTCGGGTCGGTCGCGGTCTGCGCGGAGGCGGGCGGCTGGGCCGGCGCATTCTGGTCGGCGGCCGGCTCGGCCGGCGGGGCCGCCGCTTCCTGGGCGAACGACACCCCGGCATGCGCGCCGGCCCAAAGCGCGACGAACAGCGCGCTGGCCAGACCGGATCGTTGGAATCGACGTGGATGGTTCGACGCTTGTCGCTGGCGCATGCTCTTCTCTCCTCCCGGATGTAGTGGCCCATGTGTCCGGGCTTGGCGCGGAGAGTTCCACCTGTTGCAGGCCAATGTCAAACAATTGGTCCGATAAGGTGATCTACGATATTGGAAAGGCCATTTTTACCGTATTTTCATGTGCAGTTGCAGCAAATTTGCCAACCGCTTTGCGTACCAGTTACGTTATATTGGACTGACCAATTAGCCAGGCGACGACGCGATGCGAACGGCGACTCGATGCGGCAGGAAAGCAAAGTGCCTGCCTTGAAAGCGATCTTCTGCGCTGCCGCATGGCTGCTGGCCATCGCTGCGCAGGCGCATGCCGGCGAACGGCTCGTTCGCGATCAGGCCGCCTACGCCGAAGCGCTGCGCGAACTGAAACCGGGCGACAGCATCGTGCTCGCCGATGGCGAATGGCGCGACTTCCAGGTCCTGTTCACCGGCAACGGCGCAGCGGGCAAGCCGATCACGCTGACCGCGCAGACGCCGGGCAAAGTCGTACTGACCGGCCGCTCCAACCTGCGCATGGCGGGCGAATACCTGGTGGTGTCCAACCTGGTGTTCCGCGACGGCTGGTCGCCGACCGGCGAGGTGTTCGCGTTCCGCCGCTCTCCGGAGCAGCGCGCCAACCACAGCCGCGCCACCGGCATCGTGATCGATCGCTTCAACAATCCCGACCGCCGCCAGTCCGATCATTGGGTGTCGCTGTACGGCTACGGCAACCGCTTCGACCACGGCCACCTGATCGGCAAGGACAACGCCGGCACCACTTTGGTAGTGGTGCGGGACCCGCAGCAGGGGCTCGAGAACCGCCATCGCATCGACCACAACTGGTTCGGGCCGCGGCCGAACCTGGGTTCGAACGGCGGCGAGACGATACGCATCGGCACCAGCCACGACTCGCTGAGCGATTCGCGGACCGTGGTCGAGGACAACTGGTTCGAAGGCTGCGACGGCGAGGTCGAGATCGTCTCCAACAAATCGGGCGGCAACGTCTACCGCCGCAACGTCTTCTACCGTTCGCAGGGCGCGCTGGTGCTGCGCCACGGCGACGGCAACCGGGTCGAGGACAACGTGTTCCTGGGCGGCGGCAAGCCGCATACCGGCGGCGTGCGCGTCATCAACCGCCGCCAGACCGTGCGCAACAACCATTTCGAAGGCCTGCGCGGCGACGGTTTCGCCTCCGCGCTCAGCGTGATGTACGGCGTGCCGAATTCGCCGATCAACCGTTACACGCAGGTCGACGGCGCGGTCATCGAAGGCAATACCTTCGTCGACGTGGACAGCATCCTGCTCGGCGCCGGCAAAGACGAGGAACGCTCGCTGGCGCCGGCGAACAGCCGCTTCGAAAAGAATCTGATCGTCGGCAAGGAAGATCCGTTGCGGGTGCTGGGCGATATGTCCGGTGTCGCCGTCGGCGGCAATAGGCATTGCGCACGGAGTACGCACAACCCCTCTCCCACCGGGAGAGGGGTTGGGGTGAGGATACGGCGAAGGGACGATGTAACCGATTGCGTGCCGATCGAGGCTTCCCGTTTTGCAATGCAATCGGAAGCGGCCAGCGCTTCGCCGCACCCTCATCCGGCGCTGCGCGCCACCTTCTCTCGAGGGGAAAAGCCTGCTGCAGCCGATGTCGGTGCTCGCGACTCGAAGCCGATTCCGCGCGAGGACGTCGGCGTGCCCTGGTATCCGAAAGAAGCGGCAACCGCTGGCTTCGACACGGGTGCGGTGCGCCAAGCCGCGCCGGGCGAGGACACCCTGTCGCAAGCCGTCGCGTCGGCGTCCGCCGGCGACCGCATCGTGCTGGCGCCCGGGCGCTATCGGGTCAACGAAGTGCTGCCGGTCGCGCATGCGCTCACCGTGGCCGGGCCGGCGCGCGGCGTGGCGACCATCGCCTTTTCCCGTTCGGTGCTGTTCGAAATCGCGCGCGGCGGCAGCTTGAAGCTGGATAGGCTGACCGTCACCGGCGAGGACGCGCCGGACCAGGCGGGCAATGCGGTGATCCGCACGCGGCCTGGTTCGGGCGCAGCGAATTACGCATTGCTGCTGGAGGACGTGAAGATCGACGGCTTGACGGTGAACCGCGCATTCGACGTCATCGCGCTGGGCAAGGACACGCTGGCCGATGCGGTGACGCTGCGCGGGGTCGAAGTGGACGGCATCACCGGTTCGGTGCTGGCCGCCGCGTCCGAGACCGACGACCGCGGCACGTACAACGCCGAACGGGTGACGATCGAGGATTCGCGTTTCTCGCGGATCGGCGGCCCGGCAGTGGATCTGTACCGCGGCGGCACCGACGAAAGCACTTTCGGGCCCGAACTGCGCATCGCCCGCTCGCAATTCGATCGCGTCGGCGGCGCCGATGCGCCGAGTCTGCGCCTGCACGGCGTGCAGCGCGCCGAACTCGTCGGCAACGAATTCAAGCGCAGCGGCGCGGTGCGTTTCGTGCGGACGGTCGGCGAGCCGATGCTGCTCGCAGGCGGCAATCGCTTCACGGACACGCCCGGCATAGCATCGGACGTGCCGGTGGGAGCGGCGCAATGAAGCGGATCGTCGTCTGGTTGGCGCTGGCGCTGGCGCTGGCGTTCGCCGCCAATGCGCAGCCACCCGCGGCGCAGGACGGAACACAGCCGGTGCTGGTCGACGGGCGCGACTGGCAGCGCATGCGCGCCGAAGGCGCGCATGCGCCGATGTTCGCCGCCGAGCAGGCGCGGGTGGAGCGCATGGTGCGCGCGGCGATGGCGCAAGGCGTAGTCGTACCGGTGCCCAAGGATCCCGGCGGCGGCTATACGCACGAACAGCACAAGCGCAACTACCTGGCGCTGCAGGGCGCCGGCGCGCTCTATCGGCTGACCGGCGATCGCGCCTATGCCGATTTCGCGCGCGACATGCTGCTGGAGTACGCGCGCCTGTATCCGACGCTGGGCCCGCATCCGGCGCGCCGCGGCGAGCAAACGTCCGGGCGCCTGTTCTGGCAGCAGCTCAACGATTCGGTGTGGCTGGCGCACGCGATCCAGGGCTACGACGCGATCCGCGACACGCTGACGGCCGCCGACCGCGATCGCGTCGACGAAGACGTGTTCCGGCGGATGGCGCGGTTCCTTTCCGAAGAGAGCCCCGAGCGCTTCGACGCCATCCACAACCACGCGACGTGGGCGACGGCCGGCGTCGGCATGACCGGCTACGTATTGCGCGACCGCGACCTGGTCGACAGGGCGCTGCTCGGCTTGGCGAAAGACGGGCGCGCCGGCTTCCTGGCGCAAGTCGACCGGTTGTTCTCGCCCGACGGCTATTACGCGGAAGGTCCGTATTACCAGCGCTATGCGCTGGCGCCGTTCGTGATCTTCGCCGGCGCGATCCAGCGCAACGATCCGCAACGCGGCATCTTCAAGCGCAAGGACGGCGTGCTGCTCAAAGCGGTCGATACCTTGGTGCAGACCAGCTACGCCGGCTATTTCTTCCCGATCAACGACGCCATGCCCGACAAGGGCCTGGACACCGAGGAGCTGGTCGCGGGCATCGCCATCGCCTATGCGCAGACGCAGGATGCGCGCCTGCTGTCGGTCGCGCAGCGGCAGGGCCGCACAGTGCTCACGCCCGAAGGCCTGCGGGTGGCCGAGGGCGTCGCCGAAAAACTCGCCAAGCCTTTCGCGTTCCGCCCGCTCATGCTGCGCGACGGCGCGGACGGCGACCGCGGCGGCCTCGCGATCCTGCGCATGGACGACGGGCATCCCGACGACGAGCATGGCCAGGCGCTGGTGATGAAAAACACCTCGCAAGGCATGGGCCACGGCCATTTCGACAAGCTGAACTGGCTGTTCTACGACAACGGCCGGGCGGTGGTCACCGACTACGGCGCAGCGCGCTTCCTCAACGTCGAAGCCAAGTCCGGCGGGACCTACCTGCCGGAAAACAACAGCTGGGCGAAGCAGACCGTCGCGCACAATACGCTGGTCGTGGACGAACGCAGCCATTTCGACGGCGATTGGAAGCGCGGCGAAGCATATGCGCCCGAACCGCTGCTATTCGATGCGAAGGCGGATACGCAAATCGCTTCCGCACGCATGCGCGACGCCTACGACGGCGTGACGTTCACCCGCACGCTGGCGCTGGTCCGGCATCCGGACCTGCTGTTTCCCGCGGCCGTCGATCTGTTGCGGGTGGAAGGCGCCGCACCGGCGCGCTACGACCTGCCATTGCATTTTAATGGCCACATCATGAGCGTCGGTTTCCAGGCGCAGCGCCACGACGCCGTCCGCCCGGTGCTGGGCGCGCGCGCCGGCTACCAGCACCTGTGGGTGGATGCCGAAAGCGCCGCTTCCACCGAAGTCCGCTCGCTGGCGTGGCTGCTGGGCGGCCGCTTCTACACCTATCGTTTCGGCGCCAGCGCGCCGAGCCGCGCATGGCTGGTGGAAAGCGGCGCCAACGATCCGGATTTCAATCTGCGCCGCGAACCGGCGCTGATCCAGCGCGTGGACGGCGCCGCCGACGCGACCTTTTTCGGCGTGCTCGAGCCGCACGGCGAATACAACGGCACCGCCGAATACGTGCGCGGCGCGGACAGCCGTATCGCGGGCATCGCGCATGTCCGCGGCGGCGACGCATCGATCGTCGTGCTCCGCTTGACTTCCGGCAGCGCGCTCGCGCTGGCGGTGGCCGACGATCCCGCTTCCGACCGCGCGCATCGGATCGTCGCGAACGGCCGGACCTACGAATGGAAGGGCGCCTGGGCGCGCTTCGACAGCCCGGCCGCGCAGTCCGCGCGTCCCGGCCCGCCCGACACGAAGGAAAGCCCATGACCAAGAAGCGGTCCGCCGTACGCTGGATCATCGTCGGCCTGATCGCCGCGGCGACGGTGATCAACTACATCGACCGCAACGCCCTGGCGGTGATGTGGCCGGAAATCTCCGGCGATATCGGCGCCACCAAGGAGGATTACGCGCTGCTGGTGACGGTGTTCATGCTGTTCTACGCCGCCGGGCAGGTGGGCTTCGGACGCCTGTTCGACATCATCGGCGTGCGCCTGGGCTTCGCATTGTCGATCGCGGTGTGGTCGATCTCGATCGCGTTGCACGCGGTGGCCCACTCGATCCTGTCCTTCAGCGTGTTCCGCGCGCTGCTGGGCGTGAGCGAGGCCGGCGCCTGGCCGGGCGCGGTGAAGGCCAATGCCGAATGGTTCCCGGCGCGCGAGCGGGCCTTCGCGCAAGGGATATTCAATGCCGGCGCGTCGATCGGCGCGATCGTGTCCGCGCCGTTGATCGCGCTGCTGTTCGTCGCCTTCGGCTGGAAGGGCACCTTCCTGTTGATCGGCGCGCTGGGATTCGCATGGCTGCTGCCGTGGCTGATCGTGTACCGCGCCGGGCCCGACAAGCACCCGTGGGTCAGCGAGGCCGAGCGCGTGCTGATCCTGGATGCGCCCGTCGACGCGGGCCCGGAACTGCCGGTGTACGCGCCGGGCATGCGCGGATTGATGTCGCATCGCCAGAGCTGGGGCATCGTGCTGGCGCGATTCTTCCTGGATCCGATCTGGTGGCTGTTCGTATCGTGGCTGCCGATCTACCTCGCCGAGACGTTCGGCTTCGACATCAAGCAGATCGGTCTGTTCGCCTGGGTGCCGTATGTGGGCGCGATGCTGGGCAGCCTGTTCGGCGGCTGGCTTTCGGGCCGGCTGATCGCGCGCGGCTGGAGCGTGCACCGCGCGCGCAAATGGACCATCACTTTGGGCGGCGCGGTCATGACGCCCGCGCTGCTCGGCGCGGTGCTGGCCGCCGAGCCCACGGTCGCGGTGCTGACCATCGCGGCGGTGCTGTTCGGTTTCCAGGTCGCCATCGGCAACATCCAGACGCTGCCCGGCGATGTGTTCCGCGGCAGTTCGGTCGGTTCGTTGGCCGGCATCGGCGGCCTGTTCGCGGTGGCAGGCACGCTGATCACGACCTGGCTGGTGCCGGCGATGACACAGCAGTCGTTCGCGCCGATCTTCATCCTGGTCGCAGCGCTGGTGCCGCTGTCGCTCGCGTCGGTCTGGTGGATTGCCGGACGCATCGAACGGCTGGACCGCGCGCCCGGGCGCGATTGATTTCATTCCAAAACGCAATAAAACATAAGGACCCCCGAACATGGATTTCAAAGACAAAGTGGCGATCGTCACCGGCGGCGGCCGCGACATCGGCCGCGCGGTTTCGCTGAAGCTGGCCGCGGCCGGCGCCAAGGTCTGCATCAACTACGCCAACGACGAGGCCAGCGCGCAGGAAACGAGGAAGCAGATACAGGCCGCAGGCGGCGTGGCCATCGTCCATCGCGCCGACGTCTCCCGCAGCCAGAATGTCGCGGCGCTGATCGCGGCGACCCAGGCGGCTTTCGGCGAACGCATCGATGTCCTGGTCAACGTGGCCGGCGGCATGGTCGCGCGCAAGCCGCTGGCCGACATCGACGAAGCGTATTTCCACAAGGTCATGGACCTGAACCTGAAATCGGTGTTCCTGATGACGCAGGCGGTGGTACCGCACATGCGCGAAGGCGCGGCGATCGTCAATTTCGCCTCGTTGGCCGGCCGCGACGGCGGCGGCCCGGGCGCGGCGATCTACGCCACCTCCAAGGCGGCGGTGATGACCTTCACCCGGGCCACGGCCAAGGAATTGGGTCCGCGCGGCATCCGCGTCAATTCGCTGTGCTGCGGCATGATCGCCACCCGTTTCCACGACGACTTCACCAAGCCGGAAGTGCGCACCGCCGTCGCCAACGCGACGCCGCTGCGGCGCGAAGGCCGACCCGAAGAAGCCGCCGATACCGCGGTGTATCTCGCATCGGACCAAGCCAGCTTCATCACCGGCGCCAATATCGACGTCAACGGCGGCGTGTTCTTCTCGTGAGCATGTTCGCGGCCGGATCCGAGGCATCGCGCCATGCCTAAGCGGCGGAAAGCGATCGTCCTCGCGCTCGCACTGGTCGTTGCGGCAGGCGATGCCTGCGCTCAGCGATGGGTGCCGGCGTGGATCGCATCGCCGGCGCCCGACCGCCGCGACGGCGCTCCGCGAGCGCCGCTGCAATTCGCCGACCAGACCGTGCGCCAGGACATGCGCCTGGGCGTTTCTGCCAAGGCGCTGCGTTTCCGGATCAGCAACGAGCTGGGCGATGCGCCGCTGAAACTGGACAGCCTGGTCGCATGGCGCATCGGAACATCGGCGCGACGAATGCCGGTGCGTTTCGCGGGCCGCGATGCGATCGTGGTACCGGTCGGCGCAGCGTTGCTGAGCGATCCGGTGGCCATCGCAGCGCCCGCCTTCGCCCAAGTGGCGCTGAGCCTGCATTTCCCGGACCCGACGCGCCCTGCGGTGCGGCGTACCGCGCTGCGCGCGGTCGCGGGCAAGGCCGATGTGGCCGACGATGCGCCGTTGGCGTATCGGCAAAACGCGATCTCCGCGGTGCTGGCCGAACGCGACGAAGCTCCGGCAACGATCGTCGCACTGGGCGATTCGATCACCGAAGGCGCCACCGCCGGCCTGGGTTCGGAAGGCGATTGGCCGGCCCTGCTCGCGCGGCGCCTCGAACAAGCCTGTCCCGGCCGCTACGTGGTGCTCAACGCCGGCATCAGCGGCAACAAGGTGCTCGACGCCGGACGCAGCCACAGCGCGCTGGCGCGGCTGGATCGCGATGTGTTGTCGTTGCCCGGCGTGGACTACGCGGTTTTGCTGGAAGGCATCAACGACATCCGCCACAGCGGCGCGCCCGAATTCCGCCCCGGCCGCAGCGCGGACGACGTGATCCTCGGCTACCGGCAGATCGTGGCGCGCCTGCAGATGCACGGCATCCGCACGTTCGGCGCCACGCTCACGCCCTTCGGCGGCTCCGAGCGCTACGAACCGGTTTCGGCGGCCGCGCGGGGACAGTTGAATGCTTTCATCCGCGACGGCGGCGTCTTCGCCGGCGTCGTCGATTTCGATGCGGCGCTGCGCGATCCCGCCCGGCCCGAATTCCTGCCCGACCCGCTCACCCGCGACCACCTGCACCCGAACCGGGACGGATACGCGAAGATGGCGCGGGCGATCGACCTATCCCTGTTCGGATGCCAGCCGCCGTGACCGCGATCGACACCGTTTTCCCGCGTCCGCCTTCGGACCAACGCCGCTGGGACTGCGTCGCCTTGGGCGAAGTGATGCTGCGCTTCGACCCGGGCGAAGCGCGCATCCGTTCCGCCCGCGAATTCCGAGTCTGGGAAGGCGGCGGCGAGTACAACGTCGCGCGCGGGCTGCGCAAGACCTTCGGCCGGCCGACCGCAGTGCTGACCGCGCTGCCGCGCAACGAGATCGGCCTGCTGGTCGAGGATCTCATCCTGCAAGGCGGCGTGGATACGGGCCGGATCGTCTGGCGCGAACACGACGGCGTCGGCCGCAACACGCGCGTAGGCTTGAATTTCACCGAACGCGGCTTCGGTGTGCGCGCCGCGCTTGGCGTCTCCGATCGCGCCTATTCCGCCGCGTCGCAGATCGCGCCGGACGAATTCGATTGGGACGTTCTGTTCGGCGCCGGCGGTACCCGCTGGCTGCATACCGGCGGCATCTTCGCCGCATTGTCGGAAAGCACCGCGCAGACGGCGCTGGCCGCCGTGCGCCATGCGCGTCGCCATGGCGTAGCCGTTTCCTACGATCTGAACTACCGCGCCAGCCTGTGGAACAGCCATCCGGACCCGGATGCGGCGCGGCGGGTCAACCGCGCCATCGCCGCCGAATGCGACCTGCTGATCGGCGACGAGTTTTCCTTCGCTTCCTGCCTGGGTTTGGAGCACGGCGGCGCCGCTCGCGCCACGCCGATGGATTCCGCGCCGGCCGATGCGGCTTGCTTGAGGGTGTTCGAAGCGTTACCGAACCTTAAGCTGATCGCCTTCCCGCTGCGCGAGGCGCACTCGGCCTCGCGCAACGCCTGGGGCGGCGTGCTGCATGCGCGCGGCGGCCGACGCTGCCAGTCGCTGTTGCGGCACGAGTTGGACATTCTCGATCGCGTCGGCGGCGGCGATGCCTTCGTGGCCGGCCTGATCCACGGCCTGCTCGACGGCGCCGACCTGCAGCGCGCGCTCGACCTGGGCGTCGCGCACGGCGCGTTGGCCATGACCACGCCGGGCGACAACGCGATGACCTCGCTGGACGAAGTCGAAGCCGTCGTCCGCGGCGACGGCGCGGCCGCCCGCCGTTGAAGGCGGCCAGTCCTCCATGTGCCGGAGCAACCCATGCCTGAAGTGATCGTCTATGCCCTCTCCGGACGCACGCGCGAGCAGAAGCGGCGGCTGATGAAAGCGATCACCGACGTCGTGGCCGAACATTTCGCGGTTCCCGCGGCGGGCATCGTGGTGCAGATCGTCGAAGCCGATCGGGAGTCGAAGTCGAAGGGCGGCACGGCGTACGCGGACATGCCGGGTCCGAAGTGAAGATGTCGGGCAGCCGCCTTTCGCTGCGATGCGACTTTGATGTGTACCTGCAGTGACAGCGCGGCGCGGCGTTGGCACGCGACTAGAAGTATCGATGCATGGTTGTGGACAGAAGCTATAAGCCGGTAATCAGGGAGGACGAAAGCTTGTGAGATTGCCGGATCAAACCTCACAAACTTCGGTATGGAAAAGACCCAGGAAAGCCAACTTCCAATAATTTCAAATAGTTGTAGCGCAAGCGCTATGAGGTTTCTTTGGCGAAATCTGTATCTCGACGGTGCTTGCTCACGATATTCCGTCAATAAGAGATGGGTTGCTCTGTCGATCGACGAACGGCCACCGGCTTTTGCTCAAATTTGCAGTTGGATGCAAATTTTCACGGCTGCAAGGCTTTGATCTAACAGCGATCGCTACTCGGAATCTGGAGCGCGCACCCGCGATTAGTCTGAAACGGCGTTCTTACGAGCTTGTCGCCGATCACCCGGAGCGAAGCAGCTCAGATCGGTTCGAGATTCGGCTCACCCGTTCTGGCCGCTGGAGATGGTCTGGAGATAACGCAATGCTTTTACGGTATCGCCATCTTTAACGACTTCAAGTTGATCATCCCATCGACCCGACCGGATGATGAGCTTCGAGGCGACCTTGTTCACAGATCGGTCCTGGTGAAGCTTAAACGTCGCCGTCGCCGGCTGTTCGCGGCTCTACGGTTGATCGCCTTA
The DNA here is from genome assembly GCF_023374055.1 of Luteimonas galliterrae. NCBI lineage: Bacteria > Pseudomonadati > Pseudomonadota > Gammaproteobacteria > Lysobacterales > Lysobacteraceae > Luteimonas > Luteimonas galliterrae. The sequence goes on from NZ_JAMBEP010000004.1 coordinate 44,924, forward strand.
GGCGTTTACTTCCGTGAAGCCCCGCGACGGCCGCCAGCTTGACACCAGCCCAACACGCCGCGCAGTCTGAATCGCGTGGGGGAGGCTAGGCGGGCCCTCGAATCGGCGGTTGATCGAGTCGGAGTGCTTCGGCCTTGGAATCTTTCATACGGCGGCTCCTAATCAATTCGATTATTGCGCTTTGCGCGATCTGCATCGGTGTGGGTCATGCCGAAGCCAAAGAGGTCGCGGAGAATCGCCCTGTCGTGCTCGCACCGGCCGGGATCCAGCCCGCCTTTGAAGCCATTGATAGGACGCAAGGCCTGCCAAGCACGTCGATCTTGGAGATCAAGAGCGATCGGCATGGGTTCGTCTGGATTGCGGGCGACCGTGGTGTCCATCGCTTCGATGGACACAATTTCTTCAATATCGACCGCGATCCTGGCCAGTCCGATACGTTGGAAAGCCGATTCGTCTATCTGCTCGCCGAAGCCAGCGATGCCATGTGGATCGGTAGCCCCAACGGAGCGCTGCAGCGACTTGATGCGCGCACGGGGAAGCTGACGCGCTTTCCTGTACAGGTGGGTAATGCAAGTCCGAAAGGCGTCCTCCGGATAGAGTGCGATGCGCTGGGACAAGTTTGGCAGATGAGCGATTTGGGACTGGTGCGACTGGGGCGGCGCGGCGACGTTACCTGGGTCATGCCCCGTAGCTTCGACGCCATGATGCTCCACCCGGATGGCAAGCACCTGCTTGTCGCCCTTCCGAATCGTCGCGTGGAGATGATCGACATCCGAGATCCCAAGCGAAGATCCACGCTGTTGACGTTGCCCGAGCGTACCCGAGGAGCCATCGAGTCGATGGTGTCCGACGAAACAGGATTGTGGTTGGCGATAGATCGAGAGCTTTGGCGCTTTGAGTGGAAGACAAGTGCGTTGCGCCGCATCGACATGCCCGTGCCGCTCGTCCGGGCCACCTCCATGGTGCTGGCTCCGGACGGCGCACTCTGGCTTGGCAGCGTCTTCGACGAAGGACTTCAACGGTTCGACCCGGCGCAGGGCACGCTGTCCGTCTACCGCAACGACCCGGACGATCCGCAGAGCCTGCGTCCCGGATCCGTTACAGCCTTGGCGGTGGATCGCGCGAACAACCTGTGGGTCGGTCTCGGGAGCGCGGGTATCAGCCGCTTGAATCTCGGGCAAACGGCCTTGACACGCTATCGTCCAAAGGCTGGGAAAAATGTTTGCGCAATGGCGGAGTTGGAAGACCGCAGTCTGGTAACAACGCTCTGTGGTGGCGGCCTGATGGTATTGAACCGACAGACGGGGCAATTGGAGCCTATGCCGGCCGCATCGTTCTTGCCGCGTTCGTCGCGTGCGCTCGCAAGCGATAAGAACGGCGGACTGTGGATTGCCAGCGTTCGCGAGGGTCTGTTTCATTGGCGGCCGGACGGATCGGTGCGCAGGTTCTCCCTGCAGGAAAAGGGGAACAATCTTCCGACCCCCACGATGACCGATGCGCTCCTGGACGACAGGCAGCGCTTGTGGGTCGGCCATTTGGGTGGCCTCGCAGTCCTGGAACCGGGCGCATCGGAACTTCGCGAAGTCGACGCGTACGACGGGAAGCAGTTGTTCGACTTCGATCTCATCCACGACATTTCACAAGGACGGGATGGATCGCTCTGGGTCGGAACCATGACGGGCTTGGTGAACTTCAACCCCGAAACCCGACAGGTCCGTCGCTATGCATACGTGCCGGGCGACAGTTCCGCATTGTCCGACAATTATGTGCTGCAAACGCATACCGATCGGCAGGGCCGATTGTGGGCGGCCACCCGGGCGGGACTCAACCGCCTCACGTTCGACGGCAAGGGTCGGCCGGTATTCCGCCGCTACGGACTCGGCGATGGGCTCCCCGATATCACCATCGAGGCGATCGTCAATGACGCGCAGGGCGCGTTGTGGGTTGGCACCGGCAATGGCATTGCGCGCTGGGATCCGAAGCGGGATCGCTTTCAGAGTTACCTTCCCTCCGACGGCATCCCCAACACAGACATCAACATGAAGTCGGCGCTGCTCGGCGCCGATGGCGGCTTGTACTTCGGCACGTTGACTGGCATGTGGCGGATCGATCCGCAAGCGCTGAAAATCGCCGACCCGGTACCGGTCGTCCTCAGCAGTTATGAAGCCGGCGACCGGACCATGGTCAATCTACAGGGCGACGCGTTGTCAGGCATCCAAGCGAAGTACGCCGATGGCCGCATGATGTTTCGCATCGCGGTGTTGGGCGACGCACGCCGCCTGTCCTATCGCATGGAGGGGTTGGAGGACAGCTGGCGGAATATGCCCAGCGATTTCACGATCACCTATCACTGGCTGCCTTCGGGAACTTATCGCCTCCAAGTGCGCCAGCTGCAGCCCGATGGCCGCTGGGGCGACCCCCAACTGTCGCTGCCGATCGAGATCATGCCGCCCTGGTGGCGTACCGTCTGGGCCTATCTCCTCTACTCGCTGGTCGTGATCGCGCTGCTGATCGTATCTGCGCGTGCGTTCATGGCGTGGAGGCATAGGGCCTTGAGCGAGCAATTGAAGGAGAGCCATGCCCGGTTATCGGTCGCTTTGCATGCCGCACGGTTCGGTATGTGGGGATGGGATGTGGATACGAACGAAACCGAGCTCGATTCATATGCAAGGAAACTGCTCGCCGTCCCGACCGACGTGCGGCCGATGGCAGATGTCTTCGGGCGGATGCACCCCAACGACGCCGAACGCGTCCGTGAGCAGGTCGACCATGCTTTGCAGGACAATGTTGCAGTCGACTTCGAGTTCCGTCTTCCCGATGCCGATGCCGATGCCGATGCCGATGCCGATGCCGATGCCGATGCCGATGCCGATGCCGATTCCGGTTTGGGGTGGCGTTGGATCGAAGGTCATGCCACTCCCTATCCGCGACCAGGAAAAACCGCTTACGTCATCGGCGTCAGCCGCGATGCCACGCAACGCAAGCGCGAACGACTGGAACTTGAGCAATCCAAGCAGGCCGCCGAACACGCGCTTGAGGAATTGACGCGGTCACGCCTCGACTTGGCTATGGCGCTCGAGAGCGGCGACCTCGGCGTCTGGCGCTCCGAACGGTCCTACGGCGCAGCGGTCAGTGAAGGGATGTGGACACGCGGATTCACCATAGACTGCGATGCCAACGTACGTCGCATAGTCGGCTGGCCTGTGGACGGCGACATCACGCGTGGGGACTTCCTTCGAGCGGTGCATCCGGACGACAGAAGGAGGGTATTGGAACGACTTTTACGCGCGCTGACGGAAAGCGGCAACTATGCGGATCAGTATCGGATCGTTCAGTCTAATGGAGAGGTGCGTTGTATCGCAGTGCTCGCTGCGTCCATCCGCAATGCCGATCATCCGGCCGCCGGAGCATCTCTGACGGGCATCGTGCGCGATGTAACCGGAGAGGAGGCGCTCAAGGCGGGGCTGCAACAAGCGGCGGAGGAAGCGCGCCTGGCGACGGAGGCCAAGGGACGCTTCCTTGCCATGATGAGCCACGAAATCCGCACGCCCATCAACGGCGTCATCGGCGTGATCGATCTGCTATTCAAGACGCCCATGGACGAGGAGCAGCAGCAGCTGCTTGGGATCTGCAAAGACTCCGCTCAGGTGTTGCTGACAATCATCAACGATATCCTTGATTTCTCGAAGATAGAGGCGGGGAAATTAAAGCTAGAACATGCATCGCTGTCGCCGCGTAGGCTGGTGGAGTCCGTGGCCGAATCGCTGCACACAGAGGTCGTCCGCAGAGGAATCGACCTGGATGTCTTTATCGCCCACGACGTGCCTCGTCGTTTGTTAGGCGACCGCGTCCGACTGCATCAGGTGCTCGCCAACCTGATCGGGAACGCGGTCAAGTTCACCGAAAAGGGGGGCGTTCGCGTTTACGTAAGCGTGGAGGGCATGTTTGCCGGCAATCTGCGCCGTGTCCGCTTCGACATCGTCGACACGGGTATCGGTATGGACCACCGTACCCTCGATAGCCTCTTCCAGCCATTCGAGCAGGCCGAAGCGACCACTACACGCCGCTTCGGCGGCACGGGTCTTGGCCTGACGATCGTCAAACATCTTGTGACGCTGATGGAAGGAGAAATCGAATGCGACAGCATGGTCGCGTCGGGCAGTCGTTTCAGCGTGATTATTCCGCTGGAATCTATCGCACACCGCGGCGCCGCAAAGGATCATGCGGTCGCCGGCGCGAAGGTTCTCGCGCTGTGCGAGTCCACCGAGCGCGCGTCGCTGCTGCGCGAACTTTGCAGCGATCTCCACGTGGATATCGAGACTGCGGCTTCGCCAGCCGCGCTGTTGCAGCGTCTGGATCACATGCAAGGTACTGCGGCGGAACGGACTCTGGTTCTCATAGACAAGGGTTTCGCGGAGGACCATGAGGCACTCTGCCGCGCCATTCACGCGACCGCCGCGCAGCTCCCGATCGTCCTCGTGCGTAAGGAGGGTCCGCGAGCGACGTCGCCTTTCGTCCAGGGGGTCACGACGGTGGCCGGTAGTCCGCTGACCAGTCCCGGATTAGCGCGGGGCTTCCAGCTGGCGTTGGGCTTGGCCAGCCCCGAGCTTCCCACCCCGGCCGTCGAATCGTCCGCAGATATTCCGATCCGAAGCGAGATCGCCGCCGAGGCGGAGATCCTCGTCGCCGACGACAACGCGACCAATCGCGAGGTGATCACCCGCCAGCTGCGACGCCTAGGCTACGCCTGCGACGTAGTCGAAGACGGCGAGCAGGCTTGGGAGCGGCTGCAGACGGAGCGCGGCCGTTATCGGTTGCTGCTGACGGATTGCCATATGCCGAAACTGGATGGCTACGGACTGGTCGAGCGGATCCGTCAACAAGAATCGGCTTCGGGCCGTCCGCGCTTGCCGATCGTGGCAATCACCGCAAACGCCTTGCTGGGAGAGGGGGAACGCTGTCTCGCATGCGGAATGGATGCTTTTCTAGCCAAGCCCATGCAAATGCCGGATCTGGAGCGGATTCTCGCTCGGATGCTTCCCCGCGCGATGGGGACCGAAACGGAAACGACGGGCTCATCGCAGGAGGTCGAGGCTGAGTTCGATGCCTTGGCTCGCCTCGTAGGCAACGACGAAACGAAGTTGCATCGCTTGCTGGATATTTTCTTGACCAGCACAGGCGCAGACCTCGAGCAGTGGAGGCTGGCTCGATCTGCAGCCGACGGCAGCGCGTTGAGGCATCTCGCACATAAGCTGAAGTCAGGATGCATCCAGTTGGGGGAGCAGTCGGCCGCGTCCGCTTTCGAAGCCGTAGAGTTCCATTCGGGGACGGCCGCCGATCTGCGAGCGCTGGCAGCATCCGCCCAGCGCGAGCTCGAATTGACCCTGGCACGCGTCGCTGCTTTCAAAGAACGATCTCTAGCAGAGGGCCGTTGATTGCGAGCGTTGCGCATGGGCAGTCGTATCGAAGGGCACGAGGAGGCCCCCTGTGGAAGCGAGCGGAGCGTAACTGTCTCCTAGGATTTTTCCCAATACCGGCATCGCGCCTCCTTGCCTATCCTCGCAGCCGCATTTTGTACGCCGCCCTCACCCCCGAGAGCTAATACGAGTGCGCCGTTTGCGGGATTACTGACGCAATCGGCGACTGTCGCGATGACAGCCAGGATGAGGTGGGGCGCTGAGATAGCCTCCGCCTCATCCGTTTTTCTCGACAATACGGTCGTTCACGGGCTGCTCGCAGCATCATGAAGTGCTGATCCGTTGCGATCATCCGCGATCTCAGATTTTCCTAGGCGGCATTCATGCCGACTCCGCCAGAAGCCGATAGGCACGGCTCCTAGGACTTTTCCCAATTCCGCAGCACGGCCTCTCTCTCTATGGTGTTGCTCGTATGGCTTGCGTATGCAATGAGCAATCGGGCGATCTCGGAGGCGGCATGCGATGACCATTCAATTCCCCGAGTTGGCCAAGCTGCTTGGAAACGATCCCGATAAGGTCAGACTCGTGATTGGGGAGTTCTACCGCTCCGCGACGCTGGATCTGCAGCGCCTGGAGCGCGCCGCCGCCGCGGATCGGTGGGACGTCGTGCATGAAATCGCGCAAAGGCTTCATGTCGGTTGCCTGCAAATATGCGAACCCGGCGCCGCTCATGCGGCCACCCTGTTGGGGCATGTCCCCGGCGAGTTCTTTGCCGACGTCTACGCCCGGCGCCGTCCGGACATTGTTGAACTGCTGGAGCGTGCGCAGGAATTTACCGATGGCGACGCCTCCGCCAGTTGGCGAAAGGCCGAGCACGAGGGGTAGGGCGGAGCCTGCGGTTTAGCAATGCCCGTTGCCCTTAGCCAGGATTAATAGCCTCCTGCCTAGGACTTTTCCCAATATCGGTACGGGGGGCGACTGTCTAGCATGAATCGCGAATAGAAGGGGATATGGACGTCTGCAGCCAACCTTGCTCGGCCGCATGAGTCTCCGAAGCGCGCGCTGTCGAAGTATTCAATCAGTCGAGCGCCAACCCCGACTATTGCTTGAGATGCATCCATCCAGATTTGTCTTCGCGCGAACCGTTTCGCGTCGCACGCAGATCGTTGTTTTCGCATGCAGGAACCGCGTAGACGCAATCGCCGCGCCTTCGCCATACAACCGTAGGAACTAGGGGGCTGCCATGAACCGTATCTTTCGCATCATCTGGTCGCATGCGCAGAGCGCGTTGATCGTCGTTTCCGAACTCGCCACGAAGCGGAGCAAGCGCAGCGGCGGGGCGGAAGTGGATGAGCGCGTCGCGGCGTCGTTGCTGATGCTCGACCGCGATACGACCGAAGGCTCCCCGCCGGCCACAGCGTGGCCGCTGCGGGTCGGCATCGTGCTGGCGCTGCTGGCGCTGTGCGCGCCTGCGCAGGCGGCGGACCGGTGGTGGGATCCCAACGGCACCGCCATCGGCCTGGGCGGCGCCGGCACCTGGAATACGAGCAATGCTTTCTGGAGCATCAACAACGATGGCGTGAGCGGTCCCTTCAGCCCGTGGAACAATGCGGCCCTGGACGATGCCTTCTTCGCCGGCACTGCCGGCGCCGTAACCCTGGGCGGGCCCATCACCGTCCACAACATCACTTTCCAGACCAACGGTTACACGATCACCGGCGGCACCCTGACCTTCAGCGGCGTCGATCCGACCATATCGGTCACGACGGGCGCCGCCACCATTTCCTCGCTGATCAATGGCACCAGCGGGCTGACCAAGGCCGGCGGCGGCACACTGACCTTGTCGAACAACAACAGCTTCGCCGGCGGTGTGACCGTCAATGGGGGCACGTTGAGCCTCTCCGGCAACAATAGTTTCGGCAGCGCTCCCACCGTCATCAGCGGCGGTCTCAACTTGCTCGGCACCAACAGCTTCGTCGGCGATATCAACGTCAATGGCTCGCTGTTCGCCAGCGGCGCCGCCGCCCTGGGCGACGCCGGCAACAACATCACTATCTCGGGCGGTTCGCTGAACATCGGCACGACGGGCGGCAGCCTGGCTGGACGCACGGTCACGCTCAGCGGAGTGGGGAGAGTCGGCATCGCCGGGGCGGGTATCGGCGGCGCCCATTTCACCGGCACCGGTGGCCTTACCGTCAGCGCCGGGGTGAACCTGACCGACGATACGAACAACTACACCGGTTCGACAGCCTTCAACGGCGCCGGCGGCTCCACGTTCACTTCGATCGGCAATCTGGGGGAAGCCAGTTCACTGGGGGCGCCCACCACCGTTACGGACGGCACCATCGGCATATCGAATCCGAGCGGAACCACCGGCACGCGCACCGTTTCGTATGTCGGCGATGGCGATGTGTCGAACCGCAATTGGATCCTGACCGCCAACGGTTATCGCGGCGCGGGCCTTACCAACAGCGGCACCGGGACCCTGACGCTGACAGGCGCCATTTCGGTGAACAGGACCGCTCTTGCCAATACGCCTTCGTTCACGGCGCAAACCGCGGACCTCGAGCTGCTTGGCGTCATCAGCGGTAACGACGTCGCCTTCAACGCGAATGCCGGGCGCGTCCTGAGGCTTGGCGATGCCAACACCTTCGCGAGCGGCAGCATCGGCGGCGCGGGCAAGGTGGAAGCGGCGACCCTGGCGAATGTCGGCGTCGCCAGCTCGCTGGGCACAGGCGGCGGGACAAACGTAAGCGGCACCCTGAGCTATGTCGGGGCAGGCGCCAGCACCAACCGCAGCTGGGGTCTCAGCGGTACGCTCAGCAATGACGGGACGGGCATGCTGACGTTGAGCGGCGGCATGGGCATCAGCGGCAACGCCACCCTGGGCGGCAGCTTCACCGGCGCGGACAATGTGTTTTCGGGCGTGATCTCGGGCGCCGGCAACCTGCGCAGCGGTGGGGCAGGCACCTGGGCGCTCACGGGCGCCAACACCTATACCGGCAGCACGATCGTCGACAGCGGCGTACTGCGTGCGGGGTCGGCCGGCGCCTTCGGCGCGTCCACCGCATTCGTCGTCAACGGCGGCACGCTCGACATGAACGACTTCGACAAGACGCTCACCACCCTGTCGGGCAGTGGCGGCACAGTCGACCTGGGCAGCGCCACCCTGACGATGCAGGGCGCGACAGGAGTCACCGCCACATACGCGGGCAATATTGCCGGCAGCGGCGGCTTGACCAAGCTGGGCGCCAGTACCCAGACCTTGACCGGCGCCAGCACCTATACGGGAGACACCACGATCGGCGGCGGCGTCCTGAACCTCGACTTCAGCGGCGCCGGCGGGCCGGCGAGCGGCATCATTTCCAGCGCTTCCACGCTGAACATGAGCGGCGGCCGGATCAACGTGACCGGCGCAGCCGGCGAGAACAACACCCAAACCTTCGACGGCGTGTTCATCAGCGCCGGCAACAACACGATCAACGCCACGTCCGGCACGGGCGGCAGCCTGACGGTCAACCTCGGCGCCATCACCCGCACCGGCGGGCTGATGAACTTCAACCTGCCGGGCAGCGGCAACATCACCACGACCAATACGGCGTTGGGCGGTTGGGCCACGGTGAACGGCACCGACTATGCCAAGGTGGTCGGCGGCAACATCCTGGCCTTCACCGAGGCCGATTACACCGACAAGGACAACGCGGCCAACTGGCTGGCCAACGAGTTCATCACCGATGTCGACGGCTTCTTCGGCGCGGTGAACGGCAGCGTGCAGCTGGGCGGCCTGCGCTACACCGCGCCGACGTCCACCACCGTGACCGTGCAGGCCGGCGAGACTCTAGGCGTGGACGGCACCATCATCGTCGCGCCTTCGGTGGCGAACACGAACCAGGTCATCACCGGCGGCATGCTGACCGGCGCCATCGGCGGCACATTGGGCGTGCAGCAGAACAGCACGGGCAATTTCACCATCGCTTCGCAGATCGTCGACAACGGCGGCAGCATCGGCTTCACCAAGGCCGGCACCGGGCTGGTCACCCTGGCCAATGCCAACAACAGCTACACCGGCGCCACCCAGGTGGTGCAGGGCACGTTGTCCGTCGCCGACATCGGCAACGGCGGTGCGGCCAGCGGCATAGGCGCCTCGTCCGCCGATTCGGCCAACCTGCTGTTGGAAGGCGCCACTTTGCGCTACACCGGCACCGGCGATACCAGCGATCGCGGTTTCACCTTCAAAAAATCAGGCGCCATCACGGGTAGCGGAATCGAAGTCACCAACGCTGGCGCCAACCTGACCTTCGGCGGTTTGGTCACCAGCCCCGACGGCGCCAACTTCACCAAGAGCGGCGCCGGCACCCTCACCCTGGCCAACGATGCCAACGACTTCACGGGCATCACTACCGTTAGCGGCGGTCTGCTGTCAGTCGACACACTGGCCAATGGCGGCGTGGTCAGCGGCATCGGTCAGTCCAGTAGCGCATCCGCCAACCTGGTGCTCGCTGGCGGTGGCCTGCAGTACACCGGCGGCACGGTGAGCACCGACCGTGGGTTCACCTTAGGCACCGGCAACGGCACCGTCGACGTCAGCAATGGCGCGACTACACTGACCGTCAGCGGCGCGGTAGTCGGCGGCGGCCGGCTGACCAAGAACGGCGACGGCACCTTGGTGCTTTCCGGCACCAACACTTACAGCGGCGGCAACACGGTCAATCGCGGCATTCTGCGCGCCGGCTCGACCCAGGCTTTCGGCGCGGCCGGCGGGCCCGTGAACTTGGCCAACACGGCGGGCGTGCTGCTGGACCTGGATGGATTCAACAACGCCATCGGCCCGCTGAGCGGCGGTGGCGCGAACGGCGGCAACGTGACCTTGGACGCCGCCACCCTGACGATCAACGGCGACGGCGGCAACTACTCGGGCGTCATCAGCGGCACCGGCGGCATCACGCGCGCCGGCGGCGGCACCCAGACCTTCAATGGCTGCAACAATACCTACACCGGCCCTACCAGCCTGCAGGGCGCTACGGTGAGCGTGGACTGCCTGGCCAACGGCGGGATCGCCAGCGGCATCGGCGCGTCCGGCAGTGCTTCCACCAACCTGGTTCTCAACAGCGGTGGTTTGAACTACACCGGGGGCACCATCACGATCGATCGCGGCTTTCAGCTCGCCGGCGGCACCAGCACGATCGGCGTGACCAATGCGGCCACCACGCTGGAGTTCACCGGCCAGGTCATCGGCGGCGGCGGTTTGAACAAAGGGGGCGCGGGCACCCTGGTCCTGTCCGGGACAAACACGTCCACCGGCAATACGCAGATCTCGGCAGGCGTGCTGCGCGCAGCGATAACCAATGCCTTCGGTCCCCAAGGGCATATGACCCTGAACAACGCCGCGGGCGTGCTGTTGGACCTGGATGGGTTCGACACGGTGGTGACCTCCCTCAACGGCGGCGGCGCCAACGGCGGCAACATCAGCCTTGGCGATGCCGTGCTGACGCTCAGCAACGGCGGCAGCACCTACGCGGGGGCCATCAGCGGTACCGGCAGCCTGATCAAAAATGGCATTGGCGACCAGGCGCTCACCGGCTGCAACAGCAGCTATACCGGTCCCACGGTCATCAACGGCGGCAGCCTCACCGTCAGTTGCCTGACCGACGGCGGCGTCAGCAGCTCCATCGGCGCCTCCGGTTCCGCGCCCGCCAACCTCGTGGTCAACGGCGCGCTGCGCTATGTCGGCGACGGCGACAGCACCAATCGCCAGTTCACGCTGGGCACGAGCGGCGGCACCATCGAATCTTCCGGCACCGGCACCATCGACTTCACCTACAACGGTCCGGTGACCCTGGCCGGCGCCAACACCGCGCGCACCTTGACGCTGACCGGCACCAACACGGGCGACAACGTCTTCTCCGCGCAACTGGACGACAACGGCACCGGCGCCACCTCGCTGACCAAGACCGGCACCGGCACCTGGCGCCTGACCAACAACGACAGCACTTACACCGGTGTCACCCGGATCAACGGCGGCGTGCTCAGCGTCGATCAGATGGCGAACGGCGGCCTGGCCAGCAGCATCGGCGCCTCGTCGAATGCGGCCGCGAACCTGGTGATCGGCAATGGATCCACGTTGCGCTACACCGGCGCCGGCGACACCACCGACCGCCAGTTCACCCTGGATACCGGCGTCACTTTCATCGAGTCCTCCGGCACCGGCGCGCTGCAGTTCACCAACACGGGCGCGGTCAGCCTCACCGGCACCAACACCGCGCGCACCATCGCGCTGGGCGGCACCAACACCGGCGACAACACCCTGGGCGGCGCCATCGGCGACAACGGCACCGGTAGGACGACCCTGGCCAAGAACGACAGCGGCACTTGGATCCTGACCGGCAACAACACCTTCACCGGCAACACGGTCATCAACAACGGCAATTTGATGATCGGCAACGGCGGCACCACCGGCAACGCCGGTGCCGGCAACGTCATCATCGACTCCGCGACCTCGACGCTGTCGCTCAACCGCAGCGACACCTTCACCTTCGGCGGCACCCTGAGCGGCCCAGGCACCCTGGCGCAGATCGGAAGCGGCACCAGCGTGCTGGCTTCGGCCGGCAACAGCGTCGGCGCGACCACCATCGGCACCGGTACGCTGCAGGTGGACGGCGGTCTGGCGACATCGACGGTCGGCATGACCGGCACCTCTGCGCTGACCGTGAATGGCACGGTGCAAGCGCCGGGTAACACTCAGACTGCGCTCACCGGCGATGCCGGCGAACAGACCATCACCGTGGGCGCCGGCGGCACGCTGCTGGCCAGCGGCGACCTGGGCGGCGGCAACGACACCGTGGACCTCACCGGCACCCTGAATACCGGCGCCGGAGCCCTGCAATTGGGCGATGGCGACGACACGCTGGTGCTCAACGACGGTGCGCAGATCCTGGGCGACGGCGTGGGTACCTCCGGCGGCACCGGCACCGACACCCTGGTGGTCGACACCGCGCTGGGCTACATGCTGGACGGCAGCGATATCGACACCTTCGACATCCTGACCAAGCAGAACTCCGGTGAGCTGGTCCTGACGGGCGACCACGACTTCGCCACGGGCACGAACCTCAACGGCGGCACCTTGGACGTGGACGGCACCTTGGAGACGCCGGCCTTGGTCATGGCCGACGGCACTGCGCTGAACGTGGACGGCACCCTAGAGGGCGCCGGCAGCACGCCGGCGACCATCACCGGCAGCGCCGGCACCAACGCCATCACGGTCGGCATCACCGGCACATTGCGTGCGAATGGCGACCTGGGCGACGGCAGCGATAGCGTGATCCTGGCGGGGACTCTCAGCACCGGCGCCGGTACGCTGGGCCTGGGCGCCGGCGATGACGTGCTGACGCTGCAGGATGGATCGTTCATCGAAGGCGGCGGCGTGGACGCCGGCGCCGGCAGCAACGACCGACTGGTGTTGGACAACGCGCTGGCGATGGTCTTCGACGGCGGCCAGACCGCCGGCTTCGAGACGCTGCTCAAGCAAAACACCGGCACCGCCAGCATGATCGGCAGCCAGAGCTTCAGCGGCGGCACGGCAATCGACGGTGGCACGCTGGACGTGGACGGCACGCTGCAAACGCCGACCGTCGCGCTGGCCGACGGCACCACACTGAACGTGGACGGCACGGTCGACGGCGGCGCCGGCACCACGGCCGCGATCGCCGGTAGCGCCGGCGACAATATGATCGCGGTGGGCGTGGGTGGCACGCTGCTGGCCAACGGCGATCTGGGCACGGGCAACGACCTGCTGGATGTGGCGGGCACGCTCGATACCGGCGCCGGCGTATTCGCGCTGGGCGATGGCGACGACACCCTGACCATCCACGAGAACACCAACATCATCGGTACCGTGTCGGCCGGCGCCGGCAACGACACCTTCGATACCCATATCGACACCGTCGCCGATCTCGGCGCGGTGCAGGGTTTCGAGACGCTGAGCAAGACCGGTACCGGCGTGTTGAACATCAACGGACCGATGAGTTCGGACTTCACCGCGGTCGAAGTGTCCGAAGGCATTTTGAACGTGACTGCCGCCGGCGACGTCGTTCCCGCGCCCGGCGGCACGCTGGATACCACCGTGGCGAGCGGCGCCGCCCTGAACGTCGACGGCAGCTACGGTTGCGGCGCCGGCAACGACGCGATGACCGTAGCCGGCACCGTGTCGGGCACCGGCACCATCGACCTGTGCGGCGGCGACGACACCCTGACGCTGCAGGACGGCGCGGTGCTGGACAACGCCATCGGCGGCGGTCTGGGCGCAGGCGACACGCTGGTGATCGACAACGCCGGTGCGTTTGCTTTCGATGCCGGCAACACCTCCGGCTTCGAGTTGCTGCGGAAAGACAACGCCGGCACCGCGACCTTGACCGGGAGCCAGAACTTCATCGGCGGCACGACGATCGCCGGCGGCACGCTGGATGTGGACGGTACGCTGGAAACGCCGACGATTGTCTTGGCCGACGGCACCGAACTGAATGTCGACGGCACTGTGCATGCGGCCGGTCCGACTCCGGCGATGATCACCGGCAGCACCGGCGTCAACACGGTGACGGTGGGAGCCACCGGCGCGCTGCTGGCGACCGGCGACCTGGGCACCGGCAACGACACCCTCGATGTGATTGGCACACTAAACACCGGCGGCGGCGTGTTCGCGCTGGGCGACGGCGACGACAACTTCGTGGTCCATGACGGCAGCGTGGTGCTGGGCACGGTCGACGGCGGCGCCGGCCTGGACACGCGCACCTACGACATCAACACCAGCGCCGACCTCGGCGCGCTGATGAACTTCGAGGGCGTGACCAAGACCGGTGCCGGCGTGCTCAACATCGCCGGTCCGGGCGCCACCGACCTGCAGGAAGTCGAAGTGCTTGGCGGTACGCTGAACATCGGTGCGGGCGGCAGCGTGGTCGCAACCGCCGGCAGCACCCTGGACGCCGTGGTCGCCGGCGGCGCCACCCTGAACGTCGACGGCAGCTTCGGCTGCGGTGCCGGCAATGACTCGATGACGGTATCGGGAACGGTGTCGGGCAGCGGCACGATCGACCTGTGCGATGGCGACGACACGCTGACGCTCAACGATGGCGCCGCACTCGCCACCGCGGTCAGCGGCGGCGCGGGCAGCAGCGACACCGTGCTGCTCAACAACGCTGGCGCGCTGGCTTTCGACGCCAGCAGCACGACCGACTTCGAGATCCTGCAGAAGGACAACACCGGTATCGCCGCCCTCACCGGAACGCTAAGCTTCGTGGGCGGCACTACCGTCAACGGCGGCGTCCTGGATGTGGACGGTACGCTGGAAACGCCGACCGTGGCGCTGGCCGACGACGCCGTGCTCAATGTCGATGGCACCGTACAAGCGGCCGGCGGTACGGCGGCGGCGATCACCGGCAGCGCCGGTACCAACACGATATCGGTCACCGGCACGCTGCTGGCGACCGGCGATCTGGGCGACGGCAACGATGTCCTCGATGTGGCCGGCACGCTCGACACGATGGGCGGCACGTTCGCGCTGGGCGATGGCGACGACACCCTGACCATCCACGACGGCACCGCCATCATCGGCACGGTGACGGCGGGGGCGGGCAACGACACCTTCAACGCCGATATCGCGACCAGCGCAGACCTGGGCGCGGTCCAGGCCTTCGAGACCCTGAGCAAGACCGGTGTCGGCGTGCTCAATGTCAACGGCCCGACGAGTTCTGATTTCAACACGGTCAATGTGCTGGCGGGCACTTTGAATGTGGCCGCGGGCGGCAGCGTAACGGCGCAGACCACCACGGTCGCCGCAGGCAGCACGTTGCTGGTCGGCGGCAGTTACTCGGGCACGACAGGTGACGATTTTCTCGACGTGGCGGGCACGCTCGACATGGGCGGCGGCGCGTTCCTGCTCGGCGACGGCGACGACAATTTCGTGGTGCACGACGGTACCGTCGTGCTCGGCACCGTCGACGGTGGCGCCGGTCTGGACACGCGTGCCTACGACATCAACACCGTTGCCGATCTGGGTGCGCTGGCGAACTTCGAGGCCGTCACCAAGACCGGCACCGGCGTGCTCAACATCAACGGGCCGGGCGCGACCGACTTGCAGGAAGTCAGCGTGCTCGGCGGCACGCTGAACGTCGGTCCGGGCGGCAGCGTGGTCGCCACCGCCGGCAGCGCCCTGAACACCCTGGTCGCCACGGGGGCGACCTTGAACGTCGAGGGCAGCTACGGCTGCGGTGACGGCAACGACACGATGGCGGTGTCGGGCACCGTGTCGGGCAGCGGCACCATCGATCTGTGCGGTGGCGAGGACGTGCTGACGCTCAACGACGGCGCGGCGCTGAACAACGTCATCAGCGGCGGCGGCCACGGCACCGGCGATACGGTGGTGCTGAACAACGCCGATGCGCTGAGCTTCGACGCCGGCAACACCATCAACTTCGAATTCCTGCAGAAGGACAACACCGGCGAAGCGATCCTGACCGGAACGCAGAGCTTCGTCGGCGGCGCCACGGTCAACGGCGGCGTCCTGACCGTGGACGGCACGCTGGAAACACCGACCGTGGCGCTGGCCGACGACACCGTGCTCAACATCGACGGCGCGCTGCAGGCGATCGGCGGTGCTGCGACGGGCATCTCCGGCAGCGCCGGTGCTAACACCGTGACGGTGAGCGAGGGCGGTACGCTGCTGGCGACGGGCGACCTGGGCGACGGCAACGATGTGCTGGACGTGGCGGGCACGCTGGATACCGCGGGCGGAACGTTCGTCCTGGGCGACGGCGACGACACCCTGACCATCCACGACAACACCAACATCGTTGGCACGGTGGTGGCCGGGGCGGGCAACGACACGTTCAACGCCGACATCGCCACCCAGGCCGACTTGGGTGCGGTGCAGGACTTCGAGACCCTGAGCAAGACCGGTGTCGGCGTGCTCAACATCAACGGTCCGATGAGTTCTGACTTCGCCACCGTCAACGTGCTCGGCGGCGCCCTGAACGTGACTGCGGGCGGCAGCGTCATGGCGCAAACCACCACGGTCGCCGCCGGCGCCACTCTCGATGTGCAGGGTCGCTTCACCGGTACCGAAGGCAACGACCGCTTCACTTCGACGGGCACCGTGCGCGGCGCGCTTGCCTTCGGCGGGGGCGACGACAGCGTGGATTTCCTGGGCGGCGACTTAAGCGGACTCGCCGGCCTGGACGGCGGTGCAGGTGGTGGCGATCGTTTGAGCTTCCACGGCATGAGCCTGGACAACGACGTCCTGACCCCTGCGACCGGATGGGAGCGGGTGGATCTACTCGAAGGCAGCGAACTGGCTTTGAACGCCCCGCTGAATTTGTCCGGCGGCCTGCTGTCGATCGACGCGACATCGGAATTGATCGCCAGCGCAGGTGCGAGCCTGACCGGCAATCTGGCCAACTCGGGCCTGATCGCGGTAGGCAGCGCCCGCTTCGGCGTGAACGGCAATTACACCGGCGGCGGCGCGTTGGCGTTGACGGTATCGCCGGCCGGATTGACGTCGGGCGGGCTGGACATCTCGGGCGATGTGGTGGGCACTACCGCCATCGCGTTCGACAGCGATGGCACGCAAGCGCCGCCGCAATCGGCCTCCATCCTGGTGATTTCCAGTCCCAACGACGATCCGGCCACCGCTGGCGGCTTCACGCCGGCGGACTCCGCAGATGGCACGGTGCGCTTGAGCGGCAGCGTGTTCCCCTGGTCGTTCGGGCAGCAGGCGGACGGCTGGTATTTGAACGCCGAAACCGATGTCGTCCTGCCGGAAATCGGCGGCTATGCGTTGCTGCCGAGCATCGGGCAAGCCGGCATCCTGGAAAACAACCGCCTGTTGTCGCAGCGCCTGTCGGGCATCCGCGGCGATCAGCCGCGATGCGATCAGAACGAAGACGACACGCGCGCGTATTGGAAGCTGGCCGGCGATTGCCATGGCTTCTGGATGGCGGCCACGGCCAGCGAGCTGGAGATGGGCGCCGATCCGGGCTTCGCATTCAGCGGCGACAGCGTTGGCGTGTATGTGGGGGCGGACGTCCTGTTGCAGGATCGCGAAACCCGGACGTTCCGCGGCGGTCTGTACGCCGGATTCCAACGCGGCAACTATTGGGCCACCGGTGCCAATTCGACCGGCCTGCAGGGCATCGGC
Organism: Luteimonas galliterrae; assembly: GCF_023374055.1. Lineage (NCBI taxonomy): Bacteria > Pseudomonadati > Pseudomonadota > Gammaproteobacteria > Lysobacterales > Lysobacteraceae > Luteimonas > Luteimonas galliterrae. The sequence continues at coordinate 62,525 of NZ_JAMBEP010000004.1, forward strand.
CAAGCCAATGTGCGCACCGACACGCCGACGTTCGGCATGTACGGCAGCGTCAACTGGCGCGAGGGCAGCTATCTCGACACGACCTTGGTGGCGCAGATCCCGGAAGCGACCATCGCCGTGGCCGGCGGTTTCAAGGAAGAGATTCTCGGCAACAGCCTGACCCTCAGCACGCAGGTGGGCCGTCGTTTCCGCCTGGATAATGGCTGGACCCTGGAGCCGCAAGCGCAACTGAGCGCAAGCGCGGTGCACTGGCAGAACAAGACCGATGCCAGCGGCAAGCAACTGGCCATAGACGACGGCCTGCTGGGCAAGGCACGTGTGGCAGTACGTGCGGAGAAGGTCTTCGAAACCGAGGGCGGCGCGCGGATCCGCCCATGGGCGACGCTGGGGATGCAGGACACGATAGGCGAGAGCGAAAACGCGCTCGTCGTCGCATCGCCGGGGCTGGGCGCGGACGCTGCGGCCTTCCCGAATCACGAGCTGGGTCTGACAGCCACGCTGGACTTGGGCGTGGAAGCCGAGTTCAACGAGTCCGTCAGCCTGTTCGGTGTGCTCTCGTACGACAAGAGCATCGAGGGCACCGATGCCGAGCAGCGGCAAGCGAACATGGGCGTAAGGATCCGGTGGTAAGACGTGACGCGCTTCACTACGGTTAAAGCTCGGACGGAAGCGATTCCGTCCGAGCGACCGCGGTGACCGCGAACCATTCCTTAGCGTCGCTGGTACCCTACAGGTCCTATGGGCCGATTCCTGATCACTCGACCGGATGCGTCGGGGTCCAAGCGATCAATTCATCGAGCTCCATCGGTCGGCCGTAAAAATAGCCTTGACCAAGATGACAACCCAGCTCACGCGCTAGCCGGGCTTCGACTTCCGTTTCCACGCCTTCGGCAATGACGGTCTGGCCGAGCCGAATACCCAACTCGATGGCCGACTGGAACAGGACGCGTCCTTGCTCACTGCGCGGCGCGGCAGCGACGAAGCTACGGTCGATCTTCAGTTCCGTGCTAGGCAGCTGCATGAGGAACTGCATCGTCGCCGCGCCCGTGCCGTAGTCGTCTATAGCGACCTTGAAGCCATGAAGGCGAGAACGGATCAATGCTTCGAGCACGTGTGCCCGATCTTCCATCAGATGCGTCTCGGTCACTTCCAGAGTGAAGCATTCCGGCTGATCGCGTGCGGCAGCGACGATCTCCGACATTTGGTCGATGATCGCCAGGTTGTGCAGATTGTGCATCGACACATTGAAGGCAATGTTGATATCGATGCCTGCCCGCAAGAATGCCGCGCGGTCATGGACGGTACGTTCAAGGACGGACAGCGTGAGTGCGTCGATGAGGTTCGCGCTTTCGGCGGCCCGGATCACCTCGGGAGCCGGAACATAGCCATGCTCCGCATCTTGCCACCGCAGCAGGGCTTCGGCGCCGACGAGTGAGCCGTCCTGCATATCCACCTTGGGCTGATAGACCAGGCGCAGGGAACCGGCGCCTAAGCCGGCAAGGACCCTATCGCTGCTGAGCCTTATTTCATGCGAATCCCGAGGCGATGCTTGGCCAACGGGGTGGTATCGCTGCAACGCTTCTGAGAGGGGCTCGAAGTTCACGGGTTTGCGCAGCACCCCGAGAATCGTCAGCCCCTTTGCTTCGGCGAACTGCCGGCTTACCTCCAGGACCCGAGAGTCCTCGCCACTGAGCAGGATGATGGCCGGCCTATTCGGCAGTGCCGCGACATGGCTCATCAAGCGAATCCCGTCCATGCCGGGCATGTTGAGATCGCATATCAGCAGTTCGATGGGATGGGCCGCCAGTCGATCGAGGGCGGCTGCGCCATTGTCCGCGGTCTCCAAGGACCGAAAACCGACATCGCCGAGTAATGTCGAGATGATGCCCACCATCATCGGGTCGTCATCGACGACCAGAACTCTCAATCCGACCGGGTATAGCGAGCTAGGCACAGATTGAGATTCCCCTAGACAATCACAGCGGGTTGTTCTAGAAGGCTAGCAGATACGAATGTAAAGAGATGGGGAGCGTGATACTCATCACGGATTGCATATGGACAGACTTCGGGCTTTTGGCCCGGTCGATTCCGGGGGATATCGACGATGTCCATCAAAATCTGCGATCGGGTCCAGATCCAGCATCGACACGGCCTACGCGATTCACGACTGGCGGCATAGGAAAGGACCACTTGTCGAGCCCTAGGCTGCGCGCTAGCCGAGCCGTTAACCAAGGATGAGGCGGGTGACGAGTGAGTAAAGTCCAAACGCCTGCAAGATTCCTGATCGCTGACGACCATCCGATCATCGTCGTCGCGCTCGCCGAGATGCTGAAATCCGCGCTGGGCCAAGATAGGATCTTGGTCGATTCTGTTACGGATAGCGACAGCCTAATTTTTCGCCTTCAAGCCGAGGCCTGGGACTATTTGGTGCTGGACCTGCACATGCCAGGCCGCCTGAAGAGTGTTCCGTTACTGCAGGCAATTCTGACCATGCAGCCCCGCCTGTGCGTAGTGATTTACACAGGGGTGAGGCACCCATGTCTCGCCCAGACCCTGCTTGACATGGGTGCTCGCGCCTTCGTATCTAAGTCAAGCGGCCCGCAAGTCGCGATCGAGGCAATCAGCAACGTAGTTGCTGGAGATGCGTACGTGGATCCGGTCATTGATCTTGAGGCGGCCAAGAATCATCCATGGCATCAGCTGACTTCTGGTGAGCGTGCGGTCGTGATCGCATTAGCGCGGGGAGAGAACCTGCAGGCTATCGCCATCGACAGCGATCGCAGTTACAAGACTGTTACCACCCACAAGTACAACGCACTGCGCAAACTTGGCTTGAGGTCGAAGGATGAACTCGGTCAATACCTAGAGCATCATGGGCTCGACTATTTGCTCCAGTGAGAGATTCCGTTCCCGGATCATCGCCCTGACCTTCAGCAGCGTCCCGTTGTTGTTGGTGCCACGCAGAATCTCGGCTTCGCCGCCGCCCTCTAGATGCACCTCGATGATGATGGCGGGAGGAACCGTCTTGGAGTTTGGCTGCAGCGCCTGGATATACTCCCGATTGGAGTCCAGCGAGCATGGGAAGACTCTATCTCGCCTGCTCAAGACTACACAGCCCCTGCCTATGGACCTTCATGTCCATGTCGACTGGACATAAGACCTCTCAGCTCTGGACGCCAGTGCCTCCTGAAATACCTATGCCGCCGAATAGGACAATCGCAAACGGACTAATCCGGATAACGCTGTACTGGACGTTGATGTCCAGTGATCGCCGCCCCCTTCCGGTGCCCGCGTTCCCTTAGGGTCGGAAACAACAGTCGTTCGCCAGCAGGGCATTTGCGACATTCCTAAGCACCACCATCACTAGCCACGGTAAGCGGCTGATTAATAAAAAAGATTTGCGCTGCTCGCAAAAACACCGAAGTTTGTTTTTCGCTACAAACTTCGGTGTTTTGCCCAGTCGGCCCAAAGCAGAGGTTAGCCGCGCGCGACCTATGTCATATGCACTATATTGGTGCAATGCCGTCCGACGCGTCCGTCCCTCCCTCTCTTGATCGCCTGACTACCCCGCTGGTCTGGGCCGATGCGTCCGGCCGCATCGGCGGCAGCAACGCGGCATTCGCGCGTTGGCTCGGCATCAGCGTGCGGCGCCTGGTCGATCAGCCGCTGGCCGCGCTGGAACTGGACGGCGATGCGCTGCGCCGCGCCTTGTCCGCGGCAACGTCGGCCGATGCCGAGCCGTTGCGCCTGCGCCGCATCGAACTGGCCTATCTGGGCGGCGAGCCGCGCTTCGCCGACGCCTGGCTGACGCGCGGCGAGGACGGCGGCTGGCTGCTGGAAGCGCATCCGGTGGACGAATTTCCGGGCGACGATCCGGCGATCGCGCTGCCGGGAGCGCTGTCGGCGGCGCTGAAGGGGCTCGCCCACGAATTGCGCAATCCGCTGGCGGGCTTGAAGGGCGCGGCGCAACTGCTGGCGCGGCGCAGCCAGGATGCGGCCGGCCATTTCGACGACAATTCGCGTGAGCTGACCGGGCTGATCGAATCGGAAGTCGAGCGCCTGACGCAGTTGCTCGACCGCCTGCTGTCGCCGATGCCGGCCGCTCCGCATGCGCCGCTCAACATCCACGCCACGCTCGAGCGCGTGCTGCGCCTGGCCGAAACCGATGCCGGTTGGGCGGTGCGTCTGGTGCGCGATTACGACCCCAGCCTGCCGGAGCTGTCCGGCGATGCCGACCGCCTCACCCAAGCGACGTGGAACCTGGTGCGCAACGCGATCGAAGCCGGCGCCGCCAACATCACGCTGCGCACCCGCGCCGAGCACGGCGTGCGCATCGGCGATGCGTTGCAGGCGCTGGCGTTGCGGATGGAAATCATCGACGACGGCCGCGGCGTGCCCGAAGACCTGACCGAGCGACTGTTCCTGCCGCTGGTCAGCGGCCGCGCCGATGGGAGCGGACTTGGCCTCGCGCTCGCACAGCAAATCGCGCGCGAGCACCGCGGTTCGCTGACCTATCGTTCGCGGCCGGGGCACACCGTATTCACGCTGCTATTGCCGATGCCGGCCGACGAGGCACGCGCCGATGGCTGAGACCACGCGCGTCTGGGTGGTCGACGACGACCGCGCCGTGCGCTTCGTACTGGCGACGGCGCTGCGCGAGGCCGGCTACGAAGTCGATGGCTTCGATTCGGCGCAGGCGGCGCTCGACGCCTTGCACGCGCGCCCGGCGCCGGACCTGCTGTTCACCGACGTGCGCATGCCCGGCGAAGGCGGCCTGGCGTTGCTCGAGAAGCTGAAGGCCGCGCATCCGCGGCTGCCGGTGATCGTGATGTCGGCGTATACCGATATCGCCAGCACCGCGGGCGCCTTCCGCGGCGGCGCGCACGAATTCCTGTCCAAGCCTTTCGATCTGGACGATGCGGTCGCGCTGGCCGAACGCGTGTTGCCCAAAGGCGCCGCGCCCGCCGCTCCGGCCGCCATGACGATAACGGCCGAGACGGCGCGGGCCGAAGCGCTGATCGGCAGCACGCCGGCGATGCGCGCGTTGTTCCGCAGCATCGGCCGCCTGGCGCAGGCGCCGGTATCGGTGCTGATCACCGGCGAGACCGGCACGGGCAAAGAACTGGTCGCGCGCGCCCTGCATCGCGAATCGCCGCGCGCGCGCAAGCCGTTCGTCGCGCTCAATACGGCCGCGATCCCGGCCGAACTGCTGGAGAGCGAACTGTTCGGCCACGAAGCCGGGGCGTTCACCGGCGCGCAGAAGCGACATGTCGGCCGCTTCGAACAGGCCGACGGCGGCAGCCTGTTCCTCGACGAGATCGGCGACATGCCGCTGCCGCTGCAGACGCGGCTGCTGCGGGTGCTGGCCGAGGGCGAGTTCTTCCGCGTCGGCGGCCGCGAACTGATCCGCGTCGACGTGCGCGTGATCGCGGCCACCCATCAACCTTTGGAAATGCTGGTCGCCGACGGCCGCTTTCGCGCCGACCTACTGCACCGCCTGGACGTGGTGCGCCTGCAATTGCCGCCGCTGCGCGAGCGCCGCGAGGACGTGCCCGAACTGGCCGAAGCCTTCCTGCATTCGGCCGCTCGCAAGCTCGGCGCGCCGGCCAAGCGGTTCGCCAAAGGCGCGATGGAGCGATTGCAGGCGCACGACTGGCCCGGCAACGTGCGCGAACTGGAAAACCTGTGTTGGCGCTTGGCGGCGCTGGCGCCGGGCGAGGCGATCACGCGCGCCGACGTGGACGAAGCGATCGCCGCGAAGGCACCGGCCGCGATCGACGGCGCTGCGGCATGGGAATCCGCGCTCGCCGCCTGGGCGCGAGCGCAATTACAGCAGGGCAACGAAGGCATCCACGCCGAAGCGCGCGAACGATTCGACCGCGCCCTGCTCGAGGCCGCGCTCGCGCACACCGGCGGCCGGCGCAGCGAAGCGGCCACGCGGCTGGGCCTGGGCCGCAATACGCTGACCCGCAAACTCGGCCCTGGCCGCAAACGGCGCTGAAGGCTGCTTTTGTAGGGCGGGGCTTGCCCCGCTGCCTCTGCTTGTGGGTTTGTGGCGATCTGCCGGCCTTTGAGGCCGGGGTTTCGTCCGCTAAAACCGCGGCCGAGTTACTTTCTTTTTGTGGGGCCCAAAAAGAACAGCAACCAAAGAAAAAGGGCCTTTGGAAGGTATCCCGGCGATGGGGTTGCCCCGTGTTCTTGGCCACCGCTCGCCAGCGCTCGGGATTCCTCCGTCGCTTCGACATTCAGATCCGAGGCGATCGATCCGAACGCCTCCTTAGCGCAACTCCGCAAAAGCCACGTCACCACAATCGCGGGGAATCAAAATCTAGTACCTGCGTAAGAAGGTCACCCACGACGAAAGCAGGTCTGCTGGCGGTCTTTCAGTCGCGACGCATCGCACCGCAGTTCAGGCCCTTTCTTGGGTTACTTTCTTTGGGCCAACAAAGAAAGTGACCCGGGCGCAGCCCGGAAGCCTTTGTCCATGGCGCGAGCCGCAGCGCAACGGCGAGGACGCGGGCCTGGATGACATGCCGCGCCTGCGGCATGCCCTTCGGGCCATCCGCTGCGCGGATGTTCGCTCCGGCATCCTGCCTGCGCAGTCCGGCCTTCGCCGGGATGACGGCTTAGGGGCAAGGGCACAAGCAAGATGGGTCCCAGCGTTCGCTGGGATGACGGCATGAGAGCGAAGGGCTTAAGAGCAATAGCAGCGGAGCAAGCTCCGCTTTACAAAGGCAGAGCAAAAAAAGAACAGGGGCGAAGGCTGCGGGGCAAGCCCCGCTCTACAGGGCGGTGCGGTCGAGGAAAGCGCGGATCGCCGGCACCAATTCGCGATGCTTGTCTTCGAGCACGTAGTGCCCGGCATCGTCGAAAAGCGTCACCTCGGCGTGCGGCAAGGCAGCGGTGAAGCCTTGCAGGCAATGCCGGTCGAACACGAAATCGCGCAGGCCCCAGCCGATAAACGCCGGACGATCGGCGAATTCATGCAGACGCTTGCCGGCCTCGGCCACCAATGGCCATGCCGCATCGCGCTCGGTCAGCGGGATGTCCTGCACGAAGCGCAGCGTCGCGATCCGGTTCGCCCACGAGTCGTAAGGCGCGACATAAGCGCGGCGCACGTCCGCCGGCATGCGCCTTTCGACGCCGACATGGGACGCGATGCCCGAAAACGCATTGAAGCCGCGGATCGCCAGCGCGCCCAGCGCGGAATCGCGGCCGAACGACAACTGCCACGGCATCTTTTTCGCGGCCGGCAAGGGAAACGCCGCGGTATTGGTGATCACCAGCCGCTCGACCTGCCCGGCATGCGACAAGGCCCAGCCGAAGCCGATCATGCCGCCCCAGTCGTGCACGGCAAGCGTCACCGGACCATCGATCTTCAAGTGGGCGAGCAGAGCGGCGAGATCGTCGACGCGCGATTGCAGCGTGTAACGATAGCTCGGATTCGAAGCGGGATCGTCGCCAGGCTTGTCCGACAGGCCCATGCCGACATGATCGGGCACGATGCAGCGGTAGCGGTCGCGCAAGCCGATCGTCAGATGCCGCCAGTAATAGCTCCACGACGGATTGCCGTGCAGCATCACGACCACCTCGCCGTCGCGCGGGCCTTCGTCGAGATAGCTCATCGCGATGCCGGGCCGCACTTCGAAGCGCCGCGGGGTGAAGGAGTAGTCGGGATAGATCATGGTGTCGTACTTCGAATGACTCAAACAAAAAGGGCCGGAATAACCGGCCCCTGATGCGATTGCGATACCCGCGTTACCAGACCACTTCGGCCATCGAGCAGTTCAGGCCCGAGCCGATGCCCAGCAGCGCGACGCGGTCGCCCTTCTTCAGGCGGCCCATCTCGCGCAGCTTGCTCAACACGATCGGCACCGAGGCCGGGCCGATGTTGCCGTGCTCGCCGAAGATGGTCATGACCTTCTTCGGATCGATGCCGAAGGCCTTGATGAAGGCCGCCGTATGCGCCTTGCTGACCTGGTGGATGACGAACTCGTCCATCTCCTCCACCACCCAGCCCAAGGCGATCTTGGCGGCGATGAAGGTTTTCTGCGCCAGCTTCAGGCCTTCGATCAGCAGCATGCGCGTGTCGGTGACCATCTGGTCGAGGTTGCCGCGGCACAGGCCATTCCATTGCGTCGCCGCGCGGGTCACGCCGCCGCGGTAACGCGGCGCGCCGGGCGCCAGTTCGGCGCGGGCGAGCACCATCGCGGCGGCGCCGCAGCCCAGGGTCAGGGTGGCCAGTTCGTTGCGGAACTGCTCCTCGGTGACGTCCGGGTGCATCAGCCGTTCCATGGTCTTGTCGTAGGCCAGGTTCGCGGTTTCGCCATCCACGACCAGCGCGTATTCGATCTCGCCGCGCTCGATCATGCGGCTGGCGATGTCCATGCCGTTGAGGAACGCGAGACAGGCGTTGGCCACGTCGAAGTTCTGGCACTCGTCGCCCAGGCCCAGGTTGCCGCTGACGATCGAGGCCGTGCTCGGCTCCAGGAAGTCGCGGCTGACCGACGTGTTGACCAGCAGGCCGACGCGGCTGGGTTCGATGCCGGCATCGGCCAGCGCCTTGACGCCGGCCAGGGTGGCGGCGTCGGAAGCCTGGACTTCGCCGTCCCACAGGCGGCGGGCATGGATGCCGGCGATGTCCTGCAGCACGTCGACCTTGATGTTGAGGCGGTCGAGGGTGGGCTTCAGGCGGGCGTTGATTTCATCGCTGGACAGCCGGCGCGGGGCATCGACATGGGCGAGGCCGGCGATGGCGACATGTTGGAACAGCATGGGCGTGGCCTGCGGGTCAGCCGAAAATGACCGGCCATGCTACCGGATAGCGCCCGCGAGCGCATGAAGGCTTCAGCCGCCGGCGGGATAGGTCTGGGCCTGGCCTTGCGCCATGGCCGGACGAGCGGACGGCGCGGCAGCGTTCGGTCCGCAGCGCCAGGCCGCATAACGTTGTTCGCCGTTGCTGGGCGGGGCCAGCGGGCTGACCGTATCGGCGCCCAAACCCGGGGCTTCGTTGCGGGCCAGGGTCTCCAGCTCGTCGCGGACCTTCAGATCGTTGCGCTGGTAGAAGGCCACGCTGTCGCGGACCGACACGACCACCTCGCCGCGCTTGTCGCAACCGGCCGGCGGGCCTTCGACAACCCGCACCGCCTGCGCGCCGGGCGCCATGTGGACCCAGGTGCAGCCGGCGGCGGTCAGGGCAAGTGCTGCGATGATGAGGATGCGCATAGCGTGCTCCGGGTCAGGACGCGATGATTGTGGCGCGGACCGAGTGAATGCTTCCAATGCAGTCCTTGAAGCCGTCATTCCCGCCTTCGCGGGAATGACGGCTAAAAAGCATCGCGCCGATGAGTAGCCATCGGCGCGATGCTTTGCGACACCGCGATGGTGGGCCGGAGCCCACCCTACGGCTTACTTCTTGCCGGCCGGCTTGCCGTCCGCGTCGACGATCGAAATCTCGCCCAGGTTCAGCGCGCGCACCGGCTTCTCGATCTTGGACAGGTCGCCGACCACCACCCAAGTCAATTTGGCCGGATCGATGGTCGCCGCCGCGGCCTTCACCTGCTCCGGCGTCAGCGCTTCGATCTCGGCCTTACGCTTGAATACGTAATCGTCCGGACGTCCGTAGCGCACGTTGCTGGCGATGGTGCCCAGCACGGCCGCGGCGGTTTCGTAGGAACCGGGCAGGCCGCGGATCTCGGTGGCCTGGATCTTGGCCACTTCCTCGGGCTTGGGCGGCACGGTGCCGCTGGCGTATTCGCTGATCTCGCGCTGCATTTCCTTCAGCGAGTCCGCGGTGCGGTCGATCTGCACCGGCGCGAACGCCAGCCACGGCCGCTGGCCCTGCGCGTTCGGGGCGAAGCTATAAGCGCCGTAAGCCCAATGCTTGTCTTCGCGCAGGTTCATGTTCAGGCGCGAAGAGAACTCGCCGCCGAGCACCGAATTGGCGATATCGAAGCGGACTGCGCCGGCATCGGCGCTGGACGGCACCACTTCGCCGGCGAAGATATTCGCCTGCACCGCGCCGGGCTGGTCGATCAGATAGACGCGCGGCTTGGCCGGCCGCTCGACCGCGGCCACGGCTTTGGCGGCGGAGGCGGCGCCTTCGCTCTTCCAGTCGCCCAGGTGCTTGTCCAGCAACGGCACGATCTCGGCCAGCGTGGTATCGCCGACCACGATCAGGGTGGCGCCCTCCGGCCGCACCCAATCGCGATGGAAGGCGACCATGTCGTCGCGGTTCAACGAAGCGATCGAAGCCTCGCTGCCGCTGCCGCTGAACGGAATGCCGTAAGGGTGGCCGTCGCCGTACAGCAGCGGCGGCAGCACGCGCAGCGCGGCGCCTTGCGGCTGCGCCTTCTCCTGCTTGATGCCGGCGATCCAGGTGGCGCGGACGCGGTCGATTTCCTTCTGGTCGAAGCGCGGCTTGCGCAGCATGTCGGCGAACAGTTGCAACGACGGCTCCAGGTTCTCCTTCAGCGCGGACAACGACGCGGTGCCGCCGTCGAGCGAGGCGCCGGCGCTGACGTTGGCGCCAAGCGATTCGCGGCGGTCGCCGAACGCCAGCGCGTCCAGATCGCCGGCGCCTTCGTCGAGCATCGACATCGAGAAGCTGGAGGTGCCCAGCTTGCGGCCCAGGTCGGCGCTGTAGCCGCCGTTGAACAGGTAGGTCATCTGCACCACCGGCACGTCGTGGCGCTCGGCCAGGATCAGCCGGGTGCCGTTCTTCAGCGTGGCGCGCTGCTGTTCGGGGAATTTCAGCTCGGGGAACGTGGCCGTGGTCGGCACTCCCTTGCTGCGGTCGACGTCGCTGGCGGTCACGGTGAACTTCGGATCGACCGGCGGCAGCGTCATCGGTTCGGGCGTCGCCGCCACGTCTTCCGGGATTTCCTGGCGCGCGCCGGGCAGCACCACCAACGTGTGGCCGCCGCGACTCAGGTATTTCTCGCCGCTGCCCTTCAGGTCGGCGGCCTTGGCGTCGGCGATGGCCTTCAGGCTGTCGCGGAAGCAACCCGGATTGCCGGTGTAGACCGCGCATTCGGCCAGCGCGTCGGCCTTGCCGCCGAAGCCGCCGATGCGTTCGACGCCGCGCACGAAGCTGGCCTTGAAGACCGTCTGCGCCTGCTTGAGCTCGGTGTCGGTGGGGCCTTCGGCGAGCAGCTTCTTCAGCTCTTCGTCGATCACCGCTTCCACTTTCGCCGGATCCACGCCTTCCTTGACGTCGGCCTGGATATAGAGCGTCGAACTCAGCTCGAACGGGTAGACATAGGCGCTGACCTCGTCGACCAGCTTGTCGTCGAACACCAGCCGCTTGTTGAGGCGCGAGCTCTTGCTGCCGCCCAGCACCTGCGCGAACAACTGCAGGCGTTCCATGTCCGGATCGCCGTACTTGGCGATGCTCCAGGCGCGGTAGATGCGCGCCTGCGGCACCTTGTCGGTCATCGTCGCGCGCGTGGCTTCGGCGTGCGCGCCTTCGGTCACCGGCTGGCGCTTCATGGTCGGGGTGGCCGGGATGTCGCCGAAATACTTGGCGACCTTGGCCTTGGCGGTGGCCACGTCGATGTCGCCGGCCAGCACCAGCACCGCGTTGTTCGGGCCGTACCAGGTGCGGAACCACTGCTTCACGTCGTCGAGCGAGGCCGCGTTCAAGTCGGCCATCGAGCCGATGGTGCTGTGGTGGTAGGGATGGCTCTTGGGATACAGCGCCTTGTAGATCTCGTCGTCGGCCTGGCCGTACGGCTGGTTCTCGCCCTGGCGCTTCTCGTTCTGGACGACGCCGCGCTGCTCATCGAGCGTCTTCTGATCGATCGCGCCGAGCAGGTGGCCCATGCGGTCCGATTCCATCCACAGCGCCATGTCGAGCGCGCTGGTCGGCACGTTCTCGAAATAATTCGTGCGGTCCAGCCAGGTGGTGCCGTTCATGCTGGTCGCGCCGACCAGTTCGAAGGGTTCGAAGAATTCGCCCTTGTGGTTTTCCGAGCCGTTGAACATCAGGTGCTCGAACAAGTGCGCGAAGCCGGTGCGGCCGGCCGGTTCGTCCTTGCTGCCGACGTGGTACCACAGGTTCACCGCCACGATCGGCGCCTTGCGGTCGGTGTGCACGATCACGCGCAGGCCGTTGGGCAGGGTGAACTCTTCGTACGCGATGTCGACTTCGGCCGCGGCCTTGGCCGCCGCAGGCGTCGCGGACGAACCCTGCGCCTGGTCCGGCGCCGACGTCTGCGAGCAGCCGCCGATCAATGCGGCGAGGACGGTGGCGTACAACACGGCGCGCGGCCGATGGATCTGGGACATGCGGCACTCCTTGGCGAGGCGGTCGGAAAATAAAGCGGCCCGTCATGCTACCGGGACGCCGCCCTGCCTACACTAGCCCTTAGTCACCCCCGCTCGGAGGTAGGCATGCCGACCCGACACAGCCTGGTCACCGGCGCCAATCGCGGCCTGGGGCTGGAGTTCGTACGCCAGTTGCTGGCGCGCGGCGACCGCGTGGTCGCCGCCTGCCGGCACCCGGGCAAGGCCTCGGCGCTCAACCAGCTGACCGGCCAGCATCCTGGACGGTTGCACGTGCTGCCGCTGGACGTGGCCGATCCCAAGGCCCATGCCGAACTGGCCAAGGAACTGGACCTGCTCGGCGACGGCGAGCACTACCGCCTCGGCCTGCTGGTCAACAACGCCGGCGTGCTGCATTCGGGCGAACGCTTCGGCCGGGTGAGCGCCGCCCATCTGGAAGACAGCTTCCGCACCAATGCGATGGGTCCGTTCCTGCTGACCCAGGCCTTGGCCGATAAATTGGCCGACGGTGCGAAGGTCGCCAACATCACCTCCGAACTGGGCTCCATCGCCGGGCTCGGTCGCTTCGGCACGCCCAGTTACAACATCAGCAAGGCAGCCTTGAACATGGCCGGCGCACTGCTGGCCAAGGCTTTGGCCGAACGCGGCATCGCCGTGGCGATGCTGCATCCGGGCTGGGCGCAGACCGACATGGGCGGCGATAACGCCAGTTTGCCGGTGGCCGAGTCGGTGCAGGGATTGTTGCGTGTGATCGATGCGCTGACGCCGAAACAGAGCGGCTCGTACCTGGATTGGCAGGGCCAAACGCTGCCCTGGTAGCCCGCGCTCTCTTTCCTGTCATCCCGAGCGTAGCGAGGGGTCTGCTTTCATTGATGGCAGATCCCTCGCTACGCTCGGGATGACAGCCATAAAGAGCGTCCGCCGTCCGCGCAATGCGGACGCTGCGGACATGCGTAACCGCGGTTATGGCCGCCCATCGCGGCCCCAACGGCTGGCACGCCGCTTGCGTTGCATGGGGCATCAGGAGGTGTCCCATGTCGTTCCGCCATCAACTCCGCCGTGGTCTGCTCGCCCTGCCGATGCTGTGCCTGCTCACCGCCGGTTTCTTCTCGGTGCGTTTCGCGCCGCAGCCCGAGCAGGACTTCCTGCGCACCGAAGCCTGCCAAAGCGAATTTCCGGTCGTCGACGCATTCGCCGGCTGAGCGTCGCCGCTGCGCGATAATGCGCGGATGTTCGACGTCATCCTCTACCAGCCCGAGATCCCGCCCAACACCGGCAACGCGATCCGCCTGTGCGCCAACACCGGTGCGCACCTGCACCTGATCGCGCCGCTGGGTTTCGCGCTGGAAGACAAGCAACTGCGGCGCGCGGGGCTGGATTACCACGAATACGCCACGCTGCAGGTGCACGACACGCTGGACGCCGCATTGGCGAAAATATCGCCATCGCGTCTGTTTGCGCTAAGCACGCGCAACAGCACGCGTTACGACCAGCCTCGGTACGCCGCCGGCGACGCTTTTTTGTTCGGACCGGAAACGCGCGGACTGCCCGACGACGTATTGGCCGCGATTCCGCCGATGCAGCGATTGCGGCTGCCGATGCGCCCGGACAACCGCAGCTTGAACCTTTCGAACGCCGTCGCCGTGGTCGTATACGAAGCTTGGCGCCAGCTCGAATTCGCAGGCGCTGCGCCATGACGGCGTTTTTTGCTTTTGTAGGAGCGGCTTCAGCCGCGAGCTCTTGATCTTGCTTTCGATTCCTCTCGTACAAGCTCGCGGCTGAAGCCGCTCCTACAAAACTGCCCAGCCGATAGCGCCACGACCTGAATCGCGGCCAAAAGTTTCAGAACTCGTGAGTTTAGAATTCAGGTTCCGTTATTTCGGCATTCGGATACTGCGCAAACCGGCTGCGAACGGCGTCGTTTTTCCGACGCCTCAGCGCCGGTCTAAAAATAACCACACATAAGGTTCTGCCCCATGAAGAAGTCCTTGCTTGCGCTGACCCTGCTCGCCGCGCTGCCGTTCGCCGCTTCGGCCGCCGAAGGCGTGTCCTACAACTACGTCCAGGGCGGCTATACCGCCACCAATGGCGAAAACGACGCCGACGCCGACGGCTGGGGTTTGGACGGCTCGGTCGCCATCCATCCCAATTTCCATCTCTTCGGCGCTTTCAGCAACCAGGAAATCGACGGCACCAGCATCGATTTCGACCAGTGGCGCGCCGGCGTGGGCTACAACCACGAAATCGCGCCGAAGGTCGACCTGGTCACCCGCGTCGCTTACGAGAAATTCGATGCCGGCCGCGACGCCGATTTCGACGGCTGGAGCGCGGAAGTCGGCGCCCGCGCGGCGCTGACCTCCAACTTCGAAGGCTATGCGATGGCCGGCTACGAAGACTACGAAGACACCGACCTGGTGAAGACCGACGGCGACTTCTACGGCCGCCTCGGCGCGCAGGTGAAGTTCAACCAGAACTGGGGCCTGAGTGGCGACGTCAAGTTCGCCGACGGCGACACCCAATGGTTCGTCGGCCCGCGCCTGACCTGGTGATACCGCGTTATCGCGACTGACGGCTCTCTCCCCCTGCCGTCGCGATGCGAAGCCCGGCCTTGCCGGGCTTCGTTTTTTTGCAGCGAGGCATCACCTGCGCCCTGCCTCGCCCTGTAGAGCGGGGCTTGCACGCCGCCTTGCCCAAGCCGTCATCCTGCGAAAGCGGGACTGCGGAAGCCGAAGGCCGTAGCGAACATCTGCATCAGCAGATGGCCCGAAGGGCGAGCGAAGCGAGTAACCCAGCGTCTTGGCTTGTCTCCCCTCATTGAAAAGAGGGACCGAGGGAGATTTGCTTTGGCTCTGTAGAGCGGAGCTTGCTCCGCTGCCATGGCTTGGAGGTTCTCGCGACCTGCCGGCCTTTCAGGCCGGGGTTTCGTCCGCTAAAACCGCGGCCGAGTTACTTTCTTTTTGTGGGGCCCAAAAAGAGAAGTAACCAAAGAAAAGGGGCCTTTGGAAGGTATTGCGGCAAGGGGCTCCCCCGTGTTCTTGGCCCCTTATCGCCGGCCCTCGGGATTCCTCCGTCGCTTCGATATTTGGATTCGAAGCGATCGACCGAACGCCTCCTTAGCGCAACTCCGCAAAAGCCACGTCACCCATAGGCTGCGAATCAAAATCTAGTACCTGCGTAAGAAGGTCACCCACGACGAAAGCAGGTCCGCTGGCCAACTTTCAGGCGCGACGCATCGCACCGCAGTTCAGGCCCTTTCTTGGGTTACTTTCTTTGGGCCAGCAAAGAAAGTGACCCGGGCGCAGCCGGAAGCCTTTGTCCATGGCGCGAGTCGCAGCGCAGCTGGCGAGGACGCGGGCCTGGATCCCGGCCTTCGCCGGGATGACGGCTTAGGGGCAAGAGCAAGAGCAACATGGGTCCCAGCGTTCGCTGGGATGACGGCTCAAGAGCGAACGGCTTAAGAGCAAACGGATTAAGGGCAAGAGCAGCGGAGCAAGCTCCGCTCTACAGAGCCGGAACAAGAGCAGCGGGGCAAGCCCCGCTCTACAAAGGCGGAGCAAAGGCAGAGGAGCGAGCTCCGTTCTACAGAGCGGCAACGCCATGGTCGCGCTAGGCCAAAAGACAGGGTTGCCGGCCCGATTAACGATTCCTTATCATTTGCCTGCTGCCTTCCGGCGGCTTTTTTCATCACTTTGATTTCAAGGACGGGGATTTCATGAAGAAGCAATTCGCGCTGGCGCTCGCGCTGGCTACGCTGCCGTTCGCCGCGTTCGCGGCCGAACCGAACTACACCTATGTCGAGGGCGGCTTCGCCCGCCTCAACCTGGACCTCGACGGCGTCGGCGACGTCGACTTCGACGGCTTCCAGGTGCGCGGCTCGGTCGAAGCCGGCAAAGACTTCCATTTCTTCGGCAGCTACGGCTCCACCAGCAACGACGACGCCGGCATCGACGTCGACTTCGACGAACTGCAGGTCGGCGTCGGTTACCACTATCCGCTCAGCGACAGCACCGACCTGCTGGCCGAAGTGGGCTACATCAAGCAGGAAATCGACGCCGAAACGGTCGGCGACGCCGATGCCGACGGCTACCGCGCCAGCGTCGGCTTCCGCAGCGCGTTCAACGACCATTTCGAAGGCTATGTGAAGGGTAGCTACAACGGTGGCGACTTCGACGGCTTCTCCGGCCTGATCGGCGCGCAGGTCAAGTTCAACCAGACCTGGGGCCTGGTCGGCGAGATCGAAGCCGGCGAGATGGACGACGGCCTGGATGCGACCAAGTACCTGATCGGCGTGCGCGCGAGCTTCTGATCGCATCGCGCAGGAGACCAAAAAGCCCGGCTCGCGCCGGGCTTTTTTTGCTCTCGTGGGAGCGGCTTCAGCCGCGAGCTCTTGCTCATGCTCTTGCTGAAAAGCTCGCGGCTGAAGCCGCTCCCACAAAAGCGCTCCTACAAAGCGGCTCAGCGGAACAGGGTTTCGGGATATTCCGGCTTCTGGTCGCGCGCCAGCAATTGCCGCAAGCCGTCGGCCGGCGTCATCTCGCCATGCAGCACCGCCTGCACCGCGCGCGAGATCGGCAGCTCCACGCCATGGCGCTGCGCCTGGCGCATCACTTCGTCGGCGGTCTGCACCGATTCGACCACCTGGCCGATTTCGCGCACCGCATCGGCGATGGATTGCCCGCGGCCCAGCGCCAAGCCCAGGCGGCGGTTGCGGGAAAGGTCGCCGGTGCAGGTCAGCACCAGATCGCCGAGCCCGGCCAGGCCCATCAGCGTTTCCGGCTGCGCGCCGATCGCCGCGGACAGGCGCAGCATTTCGTTGAGACCGCGCGTGATCAGGCCGGCGCGCGCGTTCAGGCCCAGGTTCATGCCGTCGGCGACGCCGGTGGCCACCGCCAGCACGTTCTTCATCGCGCCGCCGAGTTCGGCGCCGACCATGTCGTTGCCGGTGTAGGCGCGGAAGGCCGGCCCGTGCAGCACGTCGGCGACCGATTGGGCGAATTGCGGCGTGTCCGAATGCACGGTCAGCGCCGTGGGCAAACCGATCGCGACTTCCTTGGCGAAAGACGGTCCGGTGACGACGGCCAGCGGCACGTCTGCGCCGAGCGTCTCCGCGGCGACTTCATGCAGAAAACGTCCCGAACCGGGTTCGAAACCCTTGGTCGCCCAGGCCACGCCCGCGCGCTGCGGACGATGCGGCGCCAGCGCGTGCAAAGTTTCGGCGAACGCATGCGAAGGCACGACCACCAGCACCAGATCGGCATCGCGCAAAGCCGCAGCCAGGTCGGTGGTGGCGCGCAGTTCGTCCGGCAGGGCGATGCCGGGCAGGTAGCGCGGGTTCTCGTGGCGCTGGTCGATGGCCGCAATGCTGTCGGCATCGCGGCCCCAGAGCACGACTGGGTGGCCGTGCCGGGCGATCAACGCGGCCAGCGCGGTGCCCCAGGAGCCCGCGCCCAACACCGCGACGGAGGGCGCGGTCGTCATCGCTCAGGCGTTGCCGGCCGTCTCCGTGCCGGAGGAGAGATCGCCGTTCTGCTGCGCTTCGGCGCGCTGGCGCAGGCCCTCGGCATAGACCGCATCGAAATTGATCGGCTGCAGGTAGAACGGCGGGAAGCCGCCGCCCTGGATCAGATCGCCGATCGCCTGGCGCGCGTACGGATACAGCACGTTCGGGCATTGGGTGCCGAGCATGGCGTCCAGGCCCTGGTCGGCGAAACCGCTCAGGCCGAACACGCCGGCCTGCTGCACTTCGGCCAGATAGGCGGTCTTGCCGTTGACGGTGCAGGTGAGGGTGATGCCCAGCACCACTTCGTACACGTTCTCGTTGAGACGCTGCACGCGCTGGGTGAGGTTCATCTGCAGGTCCGGCTGGCCGGGCTCGTTGAACACCATCGGGGTGTTGGGCGCCTCGAAGGACACGTCCTTCAGGTACAGCTTCTCGACCACGAAAGTGGCGCCGGCAGCTTGTTCGGCCGGTGCGGCCGCGCCGTTGCTGGTTTCGTCGGACATTGCGTTACTCCAATCGTTAATTCGTGCGGAAAGAGGGCGATTATCGCATGCCCGGATGTAGGGCTTTGGGTGGGAGCGGCCTTTGTGGGAGCGGCTTCAGCCGCGAGCTCTTCCAAGCCGCCGGTAGCCGGTCGAAAGCTCGCGGCTGAAGCCGCTCCCACAAAGGCCGCTACGAAAAGCGGCGCTCAGCGACCCTTGACCAACGGCAGGTCGGCCTGCTGCCAGGCGGCGATGCCGCCGTCGAGCCAGTACACCTTCTCGAAGCCGGCCTTCTTCAGCCGCTTGGCCGCACCCGCCGAAGCCTGGCCGTTGCGGCAGACCGCCACCACCGGCAAGGCGCGGGCATTGGCCAGCAGCTTGTTTTCGGGGTCGAACTGGCTCGGCGCCACGTTGCGGCTGCCGGCGATGTGGCCTTTTTCGAAGTCGGCGGTCGCGGAAAGGTCCACCACCAGGGCGTTTTCGCGGTTGATCAGGCCGGTCAGCTCGGCCGGACGCAGGGCCTTGTACGGGCGGAACAGGCGGGCGATCTCGGTGTAGACGATGGCCAGGGTCAGGCCGACGAAGGCCAGCGAAAGGATCGGGCTGCCCTCGGCGAAAGCCAGCAGTTCTTGGAAATTCAAAATGGGGTCATCGCGCGAAACGGGCCGCGATTGTCGCCCAGGCCCGGTTACGGCGCAAAGTAAAGCGGTATCGGACCGCTCAGCCGCCCGTCCACAGGTCCGGCAGGCCTTGGCGCACCCACCACGTCTTCTTCTCCGCGTCCCAGCGCCATTCCTCGCGGTAACGCACGGTCCGCTCGGCCTGGGTGTGCTTGTTGATCACGCCGATTTCGATCATCCGGGCCGGGCTGCCGTCCGCCAGGACGGTGGCGTCGAGCTCGCGGTAAGACGAGATCTGGACCTGCTTGTAGCGCTCCAGGTCGAGCTCGCTGAGCGGGTGCTTGTCGCGGTATTCGGGATCCACCCGGGCCCAGGCGCTTTCGAATTCGCCCCAGCGCATCGCGCTGCCGTACGCATTCTGCGCCGCCATCAGCGCGTTCTTCTGCCCGCCGCCGCCGCATGCGGCCATCGCCAGCGCGAATCCCGCGGCCAACACCCACATCGCCTTGCGCATCATCGCCCCCACTCCGACCGACCGACCCACATCCTAACCCTTGGCGAAGGCGACGAAGCGCGCCTTGAAGTCGGCCGCTACGCCGCCGTCGGGCAGGCGCACTTGCGCGTTGACGTGGGTGCGGGCGCGGCCCTTGGCGCGCAAGCCGGCGACGAAGTCGTCCCAGGACGCTTCGGGCGAGAGTTGCGCTTCGGCCTCCAGATCGGCGAACAATGGCGCCAGGTAGCGCACCTTGTTGTCGGCCACATAGACGTCCGAACGCAGGCCGGCCGCTTCCAGCCGCATCGATACCAGGCCCCACGCCGCCAATGTCATCAATGAATTCAGGCTGCCGCCGAACGCGCAGCCCTTGTCGTTGACGTGGTGCGCCAGCGGCGCGTGCAGGCGCAGCCGCTCGCCGTCGTAACGGTCGATGCGCAGGTGCATCGCCGCCACCGGCGGCATGGCCTGGTAGTAGGCGTCGAGTTTTTCCAGCGCGCGTTCGGTATCCATCGCATCCACGTATCGGGGCAAGCCGCCAGGATACGTGGCGCGGACGGCAAGCGACCACCGCTCGATGCCATGCGCCGCGCGCTATGCCAAGCTGTGGCGATGCCGCGCGCGAACGCCACCGACAAGCGCCTGGCCGGTTGGCAGCTGATTTCGCTGCGCCCGGCCGGCGAACACGCGCCGTTGCGCCGCGCCGCCGCCGCGCGAGGCGCGCGCGTGCTGGCCTTGTCGCCGTGGCGGCTGCGGCTGCGCGACGATCCGGCCACGCGCGCCGCGTTGCGCGCCGCGTTGCAGGCGCAACGGGTGGTGTTCACCAGCCCGGCGGCGGTGAAGGCGGCCGCGGCGATGCGCCGTTTGCGCGCGGGCAGGGAACAGGTCTGGCTGGCGGTCGGCGAAGGCACGGCGCGCGCGTTGCGTCGCGCCGGTGTGGCGCGCGTCGTGGCGCCCGCGCGCATGGACAGCGAAGGCCTGCTGGCCTTGCCCGATCTGCAGCGCGTGCGCGGCTTGAGCATCGGGCTGGTCACCGCACCCGGCGGCCGCGGCGCGATCGCACCGGCGCTGGCCGCGCGCGGCGCGCGGATCCTGCGTTGCGATGCGTACGAACGCGAACCGATCGCCTGGACCGCCGCGACCCTGGCCCGGCTGCGCGCGCTGTCGGAGCCTTACGCGCTGGCCGTGAGCAGCGCCGAAGCCTTGCGACTCAGCCTGAACGGCCTGCCGCCCGAGCTGGCGGACAAACTGCGCGGCGCGCGCGCAGTCGCGGCCAGCCCGCGCCTGGCCGCGGTCGCACGCGCGGCTGGTTTCACCGACGTGATCGTCGCCGACAGCCCGCAACCGGCGGACCTGGTCGCCGCGGCGGCGCGTGCCGTGGCGCGGCTTCCGTTAGCATGAGCGGGCCCCGCGAAGATCTTTTGCCGTGACCGATTCCGAAACGATGGTTTCCCCGCGCCGCCGCAGCCTCGGCTGGTGGTGGCTGCTCCTGTTGCTGCTGCTCGCGTTCGCCGGCTGGCGCGGCTGGCTGGCGTGGCAAACGCGCCAGGCCGATGCCCGGGCGCAGATCGTCGGCGCCGAACAGCGCATGGCCCTGCTCGAAGAGAGCCTGGAGGCGCTGCGCCGCGACCAGCGCTCGCAGGCGCAGCGCCAGCAGCAAGCCGACGCCACCAACCGCGTGTTGCGCGACGAACTGCTCGGCATCGGCCAGCGCGCCGCGCTGTTGGAGGACAACGTTTCCAAACTCGCCGATCCGGATCGCCATGGCGCGCAGGCGCTGCGTGTCGACGAAGTCGAGATGCTGCTGACCGCCGCCGCGCAGCGGCTCGACCTGGCTTCGGATCTCGACGGCGCACGCCGCAGCTACGCGCTGGCCGCCGGCCTGCTCAACGGCATCGACGACCCCGCCTATCTCAGCCTGCGCCAGACGTTGGCGCAGGAACGCACCGCGCTGGATGCGGTCGGCGCCGATCCGCGCAACGTGGCGGCGGTTAGACTGGAGGCGTTCGCGGCGACCTTGCACGCCTTGCCCGAGCGCACGGCCGCAGTCGCGCCCGAAAGCCGGCCGTGGTGGCAGCGCGCTTTCGGCCGCATCGTCGACGTGCGGCCGACGCAAGGCGCGGTGATCGTCGAGCCGGCCGATCGCGCCGCAGGCCTGGCCGCCATGCAGCTGGAGTTCACCTTGGCGCGCGCGGCGCTGGAACGCCGCGATGCGGACGCCTACCGCGCCGCGCTGGCGCGTGTCGACGCCTGGCTCACGCGGCTCTGGCCAGACTCAGCGGAACGGCGCGCGCGCCGCGAAAAGCTGCGTGCGCTGAAAGCGCTGCCGCTGACGCTGCGCTTGCCGGTGCTCGGCAGCAGCCTGCAACAGCTGCGCGCCTTGCGCGGCGCGCGCTGAACACCGCAAGGAGCCTGCGATGAATCTGTTCCGCAATATTTTGTTCTGGCTGGCGCTGGCCGTGATCGGCGCGCTGGCCGCGCAGTTGCTGTTGCAGGATCCGGGTTACGTGCTCGTCCGCTATCGCGGCCAGGACTACACCACCACGGTGACGTCCGGCGTGTTGATCCTGCTGGCGGCGCTGTTCGGCCTATGGGTGTTGTGGACGCTGTTGGCGCTGCCGTTCCGCGCCTGGCGCGGCATGCGCCACCGGCAATCCCGCGCGCGCTTGAGCGAAGGCCTCAACGCCTTGCATCAGGGCCATTGGGCGCGTTCGGAAAAGCTGCTGGCGCAGGCGGCCGACGACCGCCAGACCGAAGCCGTCGCGCGGATCGCCGCCGCGCGCGCGGCCGACGCGCGCGGCGACGATGCCGCCGCGCAGCGGCAACTGGACGCGCTCGGCGAACGCCACCCCGCATCGCTCGCGATCGCCGTCGCCGAACGCGCGTTGACGCAGCAACGCCCGCTCGATGCGCTGGCGGCGCTCGACGCCCCCGCCGCGCAACCGCTGCCGCCGCGCGGCTTGGCGCTGCGCGCGCAGGCGCTGGCCGCGTCCGGCCAGGCGGGCATGGCCTACGGCCTGCTCGGTCCGATGCGCCAGCAGAACGCGCTGCCCGGCCAGCGCCTCGACGAATTGCAGGCGCAATGGGCCGAAGCCTCGCTGCGCCAGGCCGGCGATGCCAATGTGCTCGCCGAACGTTGGGAAACCTTGCCCAAATCGGCGAAAAGCGAACCGGCCGTCGTGGCCGCCTACGCCGAACGCGCCGCCGCCTTGCGTTGGGACGAAGCCGCCGCGAAAAGCCTCGAACAGGCGCTGGACGCGCGTTGGTCCGAATCGCTGGCCGATCTCTACGGCCGCCTGGCGATCGGCCGCGCCGAAGCGCGCCGCGCCAACGCCGAACGCTGGCTGCAGACGCATCCTTCCAGCCCGGCGTTGCTGGTGACGCTGGCGCGGTTGTCGCGCGCGCAAGGCCAATGGCCGCAGGCCGAGGAATACCTGCATCGCGCGCTCGCGCAGGGCGCCGGCAACGAAGCCTGGGAAGAACTCGGCCACGGTTTCGCTGCCGCCGGCGACGAGCAGCGCGCACGGTTCAGCTACGCCAACGCCTTGCGCGCCATCCGCAACGAACCGGTGCAGGAGCTCAGCGGCCGCGACCTGCGGCAGAAGATCTTCGACCAGGCTGCGGTCGAAGAACGCAACGAGCACGGCATGCCACGGCTGCGCGAATAACGACGCGTTCGCTTTTCCCTCTCCCATCGGGAGAAGGTGCCCGAAGGGCGGATGAGGGTACGGGGCGCCATCATCGCCACGATTGCGACAAGCGTTGGATGTCGATCCCGGATCGGACCGATATCGCTTCGCCGCACCCTCACCCCAACTCCCCTTCGCGCCCCGGCCCGCGCCAGCGGCGCGCAAGCGGTGCAGTCTCGCCCCGGCGGGAGAGGGGCGAGACGATTTACTTCTTTTCCTGGCCTGCCGAAACACGCCGGCCCTTTGAGTATCTGCGATACGCCAGGGTCGCGGCGATCGCCGCCAGCCACAGCGGCCACAACTTCGCCAACTCGACCAGCAGATTCAGCGCGCCATGCCAACCGACGCGCAGCGAACTTCCGATCCTGGCGAAGAAGCCCGGGCTGTTCTGATCGAACACCGCTTCCACGTCGGTGAGTTCGGCGCGGCGGATTTTCGGCGACTGGTAAAGCGAGAGATCGATCGTGCTGAATGCGATCCGGTCCTCGAACTCCTTCTGCGCCACCAGCGCTTCGTCGCGCGCGAGTTTGGCGTCGCTCCTGGCGGCGATCGCTTCGGCCTTGTGTCCGAGCTTGCCGCCCTGCTCCGTCGCCGCGCCCAGGTCGCGCTGCGTTTCCTGCCCGCGCTGATGGGCCAGCTGCTGGCGCAGCAGTTGGAACTGCGCGTCCATCGCGTCGAACTCGCGCCGGTCGAGGAACTCCATCTGGCCGACGATGGCGCGCAGGAACGCCTGGGTCTTGTCGCTGGGCACGCGCACGGTCAGTTGGCCGCGCATCGTGTATTCGGTCAGCTCGAGCAGCTTGCCTTCGCCCATCGGCCGGCGGCGGACGTCGCCGGTCTGGGCGGAGATCGCGTTCTTGACCACGAATCCGCCTTGCGCCGCCACCGCGTCCTCGATCGCCAGCGCGGACCGGTACACATCGGCAACCTTGAATTCGGCCTGTGCCGTGCGGATGAATTTGCGTTGGGCGTCGGTGTACGTGCTCGCGGCGGAGATCAATTGCTGCGGGTTCGGCTTGGACTCGTCTATGCCGGACTGCGTTTCTTCGGCGGCCACGCCGCCGCGGGCCGCGGCGTCGAGCGCAGGTGCAGGCGCGGGGGCGGCAGCGGTCGCTTGCGCGGCGACCATCGCATCGGCATCCGCCGCCGACTCGGCCTGCGGGGCGTTGCGGCTGCAGGCCGCCAAAGCCAATGCGATGGCTACGGCCAGCGCTAGGCCAGTCCTCGAGTTCCGGTGCATACGTCGCCCTTGTGCGATGGAAGGAGCTAACGCAAACGCGCCGGCGCGAGGAACGGGGTTGCGGATGGTCGCGGCTTTGCGGGCGCGGCTTTTTGTAGGAGCGGCTTCAGCCGCGAGCTCTTCCCCACGTCCGCACGAACCGGAAGGAAAAGCTCGCGGCTAAAGCCGCTCCTACAAGAGCGAAACGCTCAGCGTTCGAGAATAGCGACCACGCCCATGCCGCCGGCGGTGCAGATCGACACCAGGCAGCGTCCGCCGCCGCGCTGCTTGAGCTCCTTCGCGGCGGTGGCGACGATGCGCGCGCCGGTGGCGGCGAAAGGATGGCCCGCGGCCAGCGACGAACCGTTGGGGTTGATCTTGGCCGGGTCGATGCGGCCCATCGGCGCGTCCAGGCCGAGCCGGTTCTTGCAGTACTCCTCGCTCTCCCAGGCGCGCAGCGTGCACAGCACCTGCGCGGCGAAGGCTTCGTGGATTTCGTAGATGTCGAAATCCTGCAGCGTGAGGCGGTTGCGCTTGAGCATCTCGGCCACCGCCACGGTCGGCGCCATCAGCAGGCCCTCGCCGTGCACGAAATCGACCGCCGCGACCTGCGCGTCGCGGATGTGGCACAACACCTCGTGGCCGTGGGCCTGCGCCCACTCGTCGGTCGACAGCAGGCAGGCCGAAGCGCCGTCGGTCAGCGGCGTGGAATTGCCGGCGGTCAGCGTGCCGCGTCCGGAAGTCTTGTCGAATGCGGGCTTGAGCGTGGCCAGTTTTTCCAGCGACGTGTCCGGCCGCAGGATGTTGTCCCGCGACACGCCGCGGAAACTCACCACCAGGTCGTCGAAGAAACCGCGTTCGTACGCGGCGGCCAGCTTGTGGTGCGACGCGACCGCCAGCTCGTCCTGCGAATCGCGCGATATGTTCCACTGCTTGGCCATGTCTTCGCAGTGATCGCCCATCGATTTGCCGGTGCGCGGTTCGGCCACGCCCGGGAAATCCGGCTTCAGTTCGCGCCAATGGAAGCCCTTGAACTGCGCGATCTTGTCCTTGGCGGTCTTGGCCGCAGCGGCGGCCAGCAGACGGCGGCGCAGCTTCTGGCCGTAGACGATGGGCACATCGGAAGTGGTGTCGCTGCCGCCGCCGACGCCGACCTCGATCTGGCCGACGGCGATCTTGTTGCCGATGGTGATGATGCTGTCCAGCGACGTGCCGCAGGCGCGCTGCAGGGTGATGCCCGGCGTCAGCGGCGACAGGCCGGACGACAACGCCGCTTCGCGGCCCAGGTTCCAGTCGCTGGAGTGCTTGATCACCGCACCCATCGCCACTTCGCCGAGTTGCTGCCCGTGCAGGCCGAATTTCTCGACCAGCGCGCCGAGCGTGCGCACCGACATGCCGAGGTTGCCGACATCGGCATAGGCCGTGTTCTGGCGGCAGAAGGGAATGCGGACGCCGCCGAGCACGGCGACGGGGCGGCCTTGCAACATCGGCTTACCTCGCTGGGGGACCCGCCTGCGGCGACGGGTCATAATGTGCGCAAGTCTAACGCCGTGCCCGTGCACGGCCAATCACGATTTAGTCGATGACCGTCACCGATTCCGATAGCGATGCCATGCGCGTGTTCGGCGTGATGGCGCTGGAGCTCGCACCGGGCACGCAGCCCGGTCGCCAAGCGCTGCCGCAGGCCGATGCGGGCCGCCTTGCCGGCCTGCTGGGCCGCGACCTCGCCGCCCTGGTGCCGGAAGCGCGCGAACTGGAACTGGCCTTCGCCGCGTCGCATTTCGATCCGGCCGAAGCGCTGCGTCCCGGCTGGCCGCTGCACCGTCGCCTGGACGAATTGCGCCAACGCGCGCCCGGGCGTCACGACGGGCCGCGCGTAATCGCCTTCGGCGCCGATGCGCAAGGCGATGCGCCGCTTCCGCTGCAGGCCGAGGCCGATCTGCAGGGCGGCAGCCTGCGGGTGCTGCCGTTCCTGTTGGTGGGGGATGCAGCGGTCGCGGCGGAGGTCGCCGGACGGTTCGAAGACATCTTGCTGGATCGGGGTATGGCCCAGGCCGACACCGCGCTGTGCGCGCAGGAAAGCTTCGGCACGCGCATCGAGCACGCGCGCTATCTGACCTTGCACGACCTGGCCGCGATGACCGCGTTGCAGTACGGCAACATGGGCCTGGAAGCGTTGTGGCCGGTGATCGAAACCGCGCTGCTGGCGCCGCAGGACGAGGCCTGGCTGGACGCGCCGCCCGAACCGCTGCTGCGCTACGCGAACGGCGAAGCGAACATCGCGCTGTTCTCGCCGGATGCGTGGCGCGAACGCTACCTGGGCGACGACGCCATCCAGGCCGATGCGCTGGCGCGTCGTTACGCGCATTTCGAAGCGCGCCAACGGCAGCTGGCCGCCGTGCTGCGGGCGCATGGCGTGCCGGTGACGTTCGTGCATTGCGCCGGCCAGGCTGCCGAAGAGCTGTAGACCGCTCTTCGTAGGAGCGGCTTCAGCCGCGAGCTCTTTCCCTCACGCCCGCGCGAACTTGTAGTCAAGAGCTCGCGGCTGAAGCCGCTCCTGCGAAAAGCTGAGCTACGAACTGCGTTCGGCGAACCAATCCTGGTACAGCAGATACCCCGAATCGCTCATGCCCAACGATTCGTACGTCCGTTGAGCGACGGCGTTTTCCTTCTCCACATACAACCGCAGGCCGATCACGCCCTCGCTGGCGCGCGCCAACGCCTCGACATGGCGATACAACGCGCGGTACACGCCCTTGCGGCGATGCTGCGGCGGCACGTACACGCTTTGGATCCACCACCAGTCGCCATTGCGCCAATCGCTCCACTCGCTGGTCAGCATCAGCGTACCGACCGGCACCGCCACGGTTTCGGCGTCCGCCACCGAGGTATCCAGCATGGCGACGAAGTAGCGCGCCTTGGCGGCGTCGGCCAGGCCCGCGGCGATGCCGGCGCGCAGCGTGGCAGGATCCAGGCGCTTGCGCTCGGTTTCCCAGGCCATGGCGATCGCGCAGGCGACCAGCCAATCGACGTCGGAAGTTTCTGCGGGGCGGATCGTGAAGTGATCGGTCATGGCGCATGTTAGCGCGAGCGCACGGACCCGCCGCGTGCGCTCGCGCCGGAGCCAATGATCCTGCGTGCCGAAATCGGTTTGGCGTCGTTGCGCCGCTACTGCGCGATCTTGATGACGCCGCAGGCCAGTCGCGCGCCGGCATTGCCCGCGGGCTGGCTTTTGTAATCGTCGGGCGAGGCGTGCACGATCACCGCCTTGCCGGCGACGTCGTTCGCTGCGCCGCCACCGAGCGTGACGCCGCCGAAGTGGCGGTCGACCTTGGCTACGCCTTGCGCATCGGCGACGAGGTTGTCGGCATCGCCGGCGTGGTGCGCGCCTGCTTCGGCCTTGCCGTGCGGACTGCCGGCCGGATTGAAATGGCCGCCGGCGCTGGAGGCGTCGACCGCGCTGCAATCGCCTTTCTCGTGGATGTGGAACCCGTGCACGCTGTTGGGTGGCAACCCGCCGATCTCGCCGGTGACGTGCACGCCGTCGCCCATAGGCATCACCGCCAGCTTGCCGCTGACCAGGCTGCCAGAGGCGGAGGCGAGATTGACGACCGCCGATTGCGCCGTGCTTTGGGGCGCAGGCGATGCCGGGGCCGATGTCGAAGAGGGTGGCGTGCTGGCGCAGCTTGCAACGAGCGCGGCGGACAGAGACGCGAGGGCGAACGGAAGGATCTTCATGGTGTGTCTCCGGAGTAACCCAGCCAAGGCTAGTCGGCGCGAAGTAGAGGTTCAATGAAATGCTGCCGACCCCTGCCTTCCGCTTCTTGTAAAGCGGACTTCACTCCATCGTCCTTGTCTTGCCCTGACGTTGTAGAGCGGGGCTCCCCCGCCGCTCCTTGTCCCGGCTCTATAGAGCGAAACTTGCTCCACTGCCCTTGCTCCGTCTTTGTAGAGCGGGGCTTGCTCCGCTACCCTTGCTCTTAGGCCGTTCGCTCTTAAAGCCGTCATCCCAGCGAACGCTGGGACCCATCTTGCTTTTGCTGTTGCCCGTAAGCCGTCATCCCGGCGAAGGCCGGACTGCGCAGGCAGGATCCGGAGCGAACATCCGCGCAGCGGATGGCCCGAAGGGCATGCCGCAGGCGCGGCATGTCATCCAGACCCGCGTCCTGGCGGGTGGCGCTGCGACTCGCGCCATGGAAAAGGCTTCCGGGCTGCGCCCGGGTCACTTTCTTTGTTGGCCCAAAGAAAGTAACCCAAGAAAGGGCCTGAACTGCGGTGCGATGCGTCGCACCTGAAAGTCCGCCAGCGACTTGGCTTTCGTCGCAGGTGACCTTCTTACGCAGGTACTAGATTTTGATTCGCAGCCTATGGGTGACGTGGCTTTTGCGGATTTGCGCTAAGGAGACGTTCGGTCGATCGCTTCGCATCTGAATGTCGAAGCGACGGAGGAATCCCGAAGGCTAGCGAGCGGTGGCCAAGAACATGGAGTAGCCCCTCGCCGGGATCCCTTCCAAAGGCCCTTTTTCTTTGGTGACTTCTCTTTTTGGGCCCCACAAAAAGAAAGTCACTCGGCCGCGGTTTTAGCGGACGAAACCCCGGCCTGGAAGGCCGGCAGGTCGCGACGAACCCGCAAGCGAAGGCAGCGGAGCAAGCTCCGCTCTACAAAGAGACGCTTTCGAACCAGATCTCCGGCATCAACGGCGGCAGTCCGTAACGCTGCCGTGCGCGATCGCACTGCGGACTGGCCTGGCCGTTTTCCCACGCCGGCAGCAGATCGCGGCACGGGTCGGGGCGCGTGCCGTAGATGCTGCAACTCACTTGCGTGCCGACGGCGCCTTGCAGTGCGACGCAGTGCGGGTTGCGGGCATCGGTGCCTTTCATCGCCATCCGATGTTTGTCGACCGGCTCTGCCAGCGCGTCCGGAATCGCGCCGCCGGCGCTGGCCAGCCCCAGCCAATGGAAGCTGACGCGGAAGGCCGCGCAGCAGGCGCCGCAGGATTGGCAGGGGTGGGGCATCTGGTTCGCCGGATCACGGTGGCTGCGGCATTCTGACGATAAGGGGCTGATGCGCAAGGACCGGCGCGTATTGCGCATCGTCGGATAGCGCTCTTGCCCTTGTGGGAGCGGCTTCAGCCGCGAGCTTTTCCAGAACACGCATATCCCGCCAAAAGAGCTCGCGGCTGAAGCCGCTCCCACAAGGGCGGGTGTCACGCGACAATGGCGGCATGAACGAAACCTGCAATATCGCCGCCTCATTGCCGCGCCTGGCGCGCGAACGTCCCGATCAGATCGCGATGCGCTGCCCGGGCCGTAGCGGCCGTTACCGCCTTTCGCTGACCTATGCGCAGCTGGACGCGCGCAGCGACGCGATCGCCGCCGGCCTGGCCAAACGCGGCATCGTCCGCGGCACCCGCACCGTGCTGATGGTGCGGCCGACGCTGGAATTCTTCCTGCTGATGTTCGCCCTGTTCAAGGCCGGCGCGGTGCCGGTGCTGGTCGACCCGGGCATCGACAAGCGCGCCCTGAAGCAATGCCTGAACGAGGCGAAGCCCGAAGCTTTCATCGGCATTCCGCTCGCGCACGCCGCGCGCGCGCTGCTCGGCTGGGCGCGTTCGGCGCGCGTGCGCATCACCACCGGCGCGCGCGCCTGGCTCGCGGACGCGACTTTGGCCGAGGTCGAGCGCGCCGGCGCCGGCGCGGGCGCCCAACTCGCGGACACCCTGCCCGATGAGACGGCCGCGATCCTGTTCACCAGCGGCTCGACCGGCGTACCCAAAGGCGTGGTCTACCGCCATCGCCACTTCGTCGCGCAGATCGGCATGCTACGCGACGCTTTCGGCATTCGGGCCGGCGGCGTCGACCTGCCCACATTCCCGCCGTTCGCGCTGTTCGATCCTGCGCTGGGCCTGACTTCGATCATTCCGGAGATGGATCCGACGCGGCCGGCGCACGCGGATCCGCGCAAACTCATCGCGGCGATCGAACGCTTCGGCGTGGATCAGCTGTTCGGTTCGCCCGCGCTGATGCGGGTGCTGGCCGAGCACGGCGCGAAACTGCCTTCGCTCAAGCGCGTCACCTCCGCCGGCGCGCCGGTGCCGGCCGAAGTGGTGGCCAAACTGCGCGAGCTGCTGCCCGCGGGCGCGCAATTCTGGACGCCGTACGGCGCCACCGAATGCCTGCCGGTGGCGGCGATCGAAGGCGGCGAACTGGTCACGCTGCGCGAACGCACCGAACAGGGCGCGGGCACCTGCGTCGGCCGCGCGGTGGCGCCCAACGAGGTGCGGCTGATCCGCGTCAGCGACGAGGCCATTCCCGATTGGTCCGACGATCTCCTCGTGCAGGGCGGGCTGGTCGGCGAGATCACCGTCGCCGGCCCGACCGCGACCGACGCCTATTTCAACCGCGATGCGCAGACGCGCCTGGCCAAGATCCGCGAAATCCTGGCGGACGGCAGCGAGCGCATCGTGCACCGCATGGGGGACCTGGGTTATTACGACCGCGACGGCCGGCTCTGGTTCTGCGGGCGCAAATCGCAGCGCGTGGTCACCGCGCGCGAGACCTTGTGCACCGAGCAGGTCGAGCCGGTGTTCAACACGCACCCCGACGTGCGCCGCACCGCGCTGGTCGGCATCGGCGAACGCGGTGCGCAAACGCCGGTGTTGTGCGTGGAATTGCGCAAGGGCGTTCCGCGCGGCGAGCACGAACGCATCGTCGGCGAACTGCGCCACATCGGCGAAGGTTTCGTGCATACGGCGAAAGTCGAGACCTTCCTGTTCCATCCGCAATTTCCGGTCGACATCCGCCACAATGCGAAAATCGGCCGCGAGAAGCTCGCCGCGTGGGCTGCGAAGAAGTTAAGCTCTTCGTAAGAGCGGCTTTAGCCGCGAGCTTTTCACGGTTCGAGAGAGCTGCGGGAAAGCGCTCACGGCTAAAGCCGCTCCTACAAAAAGCGGAAAGACGGAGATGAAGTGTCGTGAAGATTTTGGTGACAGGCGGCGGCGGTTTCCTGGGCCAGGCCTTATGCCGCGGCCTGGTCGAGCGCGGCCATCGAGTCGTCAGCTTCAACCGCGGCCTGTACCCGTCGCTCGAAGCGCTGGGCGTGCAGCAATTGCAGGGCGATCTGGCCGACCGCAAGGCCGTGATCGCCGCCTGCGAAGGCGCCGGCGCCGTTTTCCACAACGCCGCCAAAGCAGGCGCGTGGGGCAGCTACGACAGCTACCACCGCGCCAATGTGATGGGCACCGGCAACGTGCTGGCCGGTTGCCGCGAGCATGGCGTGGCGCGGCTGGTCTACACGTCCACGCCCAGCGTCACCCATCGCGCGACGAATCCTGTAGAAGGCGGCACCGCCGACAACGTGCCTTATGGCGACGATCTCAAGGCGCCCTACGCCAGCACCAAACTGATCGCGGAGAAGATCGTGCTGGCAGCCAACGACGAATCGCTGTCGACGGTCGCGCTGCGTCCGCGCCTGATCTGGGGGCCCGGCGACAACCAGTTGTTGCCGCGCCTGGTCGAGCGCGCCAAGGCAGGGCGGCTGCGCTTCGTCGGCGGCGGCGACAACCTGATCGACACCACGTACATCGACAACGCCGCGCAAGCGCATTTCGACGCCTTCGAGCATCTGGCGCCGGGCGCGGCTTGCGCCGGGCGCGCCTACTTCATCAGCAACGGCGAACCCAAATCGGTGCGCGAAGTCGTCAACGCATTGCTGGGCGCGGCCGGCGCGCCGCAAGTCGACAAGGCCATACCGTTCCGCGTCGCTTATGCGGCCGGCGTGGTCTGCGAAAAACTATGGTCGGCCTTGCCTTTGCGCGGCGAACCTCCGATGACGCGTTTCCTGGCCGAGCAGCTCAGCACCACCCATTGGTACGACATGGCGCCGGCCACGCGCGATTTCGGCTACGTGCCGCGCGTGTCTTTTCACGACGGCATCATGCGGCTGAAGGATTCATACAACAAGGACGCAGCCGTCACCGGATGATGATCCGCCGCTCGCGATGATGGGCGCGGACGTTGCAGTCCCGCCTTTCATCGGAGATTCCCATGCTGCATTACGCCGTGGTCTTCCTCGTCATCGCGATCATCGCCGCCGTGCTCGGTTTCGGCGGCATCGCCGGCGCCGCTGCCGGCATCGCCAAGATCCTGTTCGTCGTATTCCTGGTGCTCGCTGCGGTCGCGTTCTTCCGCGGCCGGCGCGTCTAGCGCAGGAGACGAACGCGCAGGCATGAGGAACGAGCGGCCGATCCGCTCGTTCCTCCTTGCCCGCTCCTCCCGCCAATCTCTC
Source organism: Luteimonas galliterrae (assembly GCF_023374055.1). Classification (NCBI taxonomy): domain Bacteria; kingdom Pseudomonadati; phylum Pseudomonadota; class Gammaproteobacteria; order Lysobacterales; family Lysobacteraceae; genus Luteimonas; species Luteimonas galliterrae. The sequence goes on from NZ_JAMBEP010000004.1 coordinate 95,100, forward strand.
TTCTCTTCCCAGGGCTCGGCCAGCGCGCTGCCGCTACAATGCGGGCATGGACGATGCCGCTTCCCAGCACCCCTTCGATGCGCTCAAGCCGCTCGCCGGCCGCACGCTCGAAGCCGCCCTGAACCGCGCCCTGGCGCTGGATCCGGAAACGCGCGCCAGCCTGGCCCCGCTCGCCGGTAAACGCGTGACGGTGAGCCTGGCCTCGCCGCCGCTGGCGCTGCAGATCGGCGTCGACGGCGAACGCCTGACCGTGGGCCCGGTCGACGACGACAGCGAGCCCGATTTGGCCGTGCGCAGCACGCTGGGCGCGCTGCTGGCGCAGCTGCCGTTCCTGAAGCGCGACGACGCGCCGCCGGTGGGCAAGCTGCATGTCTCCGGCGATGCCGACCTGGCGCGGCGCCTGCAGCGGCTCGCCGAGCGCTTCGATCCCGACTGGCAACAACCTTTCGCGGCCGTGTTCGGCGACGTGCTGGGCGTGCAGATCGCCAACGCCGTCGCCGGCGCCTTGAAGCAGGCGCGCAACGCGGCGACGAAACTCGCGGAGGACGCCGCCGAATTCGTCACCGAGGAGTCGCGCGACGTGGTGCCCAAGCCCGAGTTGAACGCTTTCCACGACGACGTCGACCGTTTGCGCGACGACGCCGAACGCATCGCCGCGCGCATCGCCCGCTTGCAGGCGAAGGCGCGCTGATGGGCTCTTCTCTGCTGCGCGCGATCAAGATCGGGCGGGTGCTGCTGCGCTACCGCCTGGACGATCTGCTCGACAACACGCCCGCCGAACGCTGGTTGCGCCTGATGCGCCCGTTCGTGCCGCGCGCCTCGGCGCAGATCGCGGCGATGTCGCGCGGCGCGCGCCTGCGCATGGCGCTGCAGGAATTGGGGCCGATCTTCGTCAAGTTCGGCCAGATCCTGTCCACGCGCCGCGATCTGGTGCCGCCGGACGTCGCGGTGGAGCTGTCGCTGCTGCAGGACCGGGTGGCGCCGTTCGACGGCGAGGCCGCGCGCGCGATCGTCGAACGGGCGCTGGGCCGCGACGTGCGCGAAGCCTTCGAAAGTTTCGATACCGAGCCGCTGGCCTCCGCCTCCATCGCCCAGGTCCATGCCGCCACCCTGGCCGGCGGCCGCGAAGTGGTCGTCAAAGTGCTGCGCCCGGACATCGAGCGCCAGATCGCCGCCGACATCGCGCTGCTGAAGAACATCGCCGGCCTGGTCGACCGCACCCATCCCAGCGCCGACAAGATCCGGCCGCGCGAAATCGTCGCCGAGATCGAAAGCACGCTGGCCGCCGAGCTCGACCTGCAGCGCGAAGGCGCCAACGCCAGCGTGCTGCGCCGCTTCTGGACCGATTCGCCGGACATGTACGTGCCCGAACCGATCTGGTCGCACACCGCCGAGCGCGTGCTGACGATGGAGCGCGTGCACGGCATCCCCAGCGACGACATCGCCCGCCTCGACGCTGCCGGCATCGACCGCAAGGCGCTGGCGGCCAAGGGCGTGCGCGTGTTCTACACCCAGGTGTTCCGCGACAATTTCTTCCACGCCGATGCGCACGCCGGCAACATCTGGGTGGACAGCGATCCGGAACGCAAGCTCGACCCGCGTTTCATCGCGCTGGATTTCGGCATCATGGGCCAGCTCTCCAGCGAGGACCAGTACTACCTCGCCGAAAATTTCATGGCGATCTTCAACCGCGACTACCGCCGCATCGCCGAGCTGCACGTGCAGGCCGGCTGGATGCCGTCGCACATCCGCATCGACGAGCTCGAAGCCGCCGCGCGCTCGGTGTGCGAGCCCTATTTCACCCGGCCGCTGTCGGAGATATCGCTGGCCGAAGTGCTGGTCAAGCTGTTCCGCACCGCGCAGCGCTACGAGCTGACTTTGCAGCCGCAGTTGATCCTGCTGCAGAAGACCCTGCTCAACATCGAAGGCGTCGGCCGCCTGCTCGATCCGCAACTGGACATCTGGGCGGTGGCGCGCCCGGTGCTGGAGCGGATCCTGGTGGAACGCTACAGCCCGCAGCGGCTGGCCGGCGAATTCCGCAAGCGGCTGCCGGAAATGATCACGCACGCACCGGACATGCCGCGCCTGCTGCACGCCTGGCTGACCCAGCAGGTGGAAGGCAAGCACCAGCTCGCGCTGCGTTCGCGCGACCTCACCGATCTGGCGCAGACGATGAAGGGCATGCAACGCCGGATCGTGTCGGCGATCCTCGGCACCGGCCTGTTGATCGCCGCTGCGGTGCTGTTCGCGCTCGAAGCCGGCGGCCCGCAGCTGTTCGGCGTATCCGCCGCGGTGTGGGTGGCCGGGCTTGGCGGCTTGTGGGGCCTGCTCGCCGCCTGGCCGCGCCGCTGAATGCCGTTCCCCCGGTGAAGACAGGAAACGACGCGACCGCTGTTCCCCCCTTTGAAAAAGGGGGGGGCAGGGGGGATTTGCGCTTTACCGATGAACCCTCAAGAGCAAAAGCAAATCCCCCTCGATCCCCCTTTTTCAAAGGGGGAGGAACAGCGGTTCGTCGGATTTCCGGTTTTGTATCGCGACGACAGGCTCGCCGTCGTCGACAAGCCCGCGGGCCTGATGGTCCACGACAGCAAGCTGGCGCGCGGCGAGACCGACTTCGCCGCGGACCGCCTGCGCGAGCAGTTCGGCAAGCCGATCTTTCTCGTGCACCGCCTCGACCGCGCCACCAGCGGCTGCCTGCTGCTGGCCTTCGACCGCGATACCGCTTCGGCGCTGGGCAAGACGCTGATGTCGCGCGAAGTCGAAAAGGATTACCTGACTGTTTGCCGCGGTTGGCCCGAACAAGCCTTCACGGTCGATTATCCGCTGGACGGCGGTCCGGGCAAGCCGCTCAAGAAACCCGCGGTGACGCGATTCGTGCGGCTCGCGACCGCCGAGCTGGACATGCCGTCGGCCGGATTCGAAACCTCGCGTTATGCGTTGCTGCGCGCATCGCCGGAAACGGGCCGTTTCCGCCAGATTCGGCGTCATCTGAAGCATATGTCGCATCATTTGATCGGCGACACCAGCCACGGCGACGGCCGCCATAACCGCGTGTTCCGCATGCTCGGCATCCACCGCATGCTGCTGCATGCGCAACGACTTGCGTTCTTGCATCCGATCAGTGGCGAACGCATCGTGGCGAGCGCGCCTGTCGACGCGGAATTCGAGCGCGCCCTGGCATTGTTCGAAGCGCCGATGAGCGCTCAGTAACCGAACAGCGCAGCCAGCAGCAGCGCGAATGCGATCACCGCAAGCGATGCGTGGATCACGATCCACGCCTTGGGCAACGGCAACTGGCGCGCGTGATAGCGCAGGTTGACGAAGGCGCCGCCCAATGCGGCGAGCACGAACAACCCGAGCGAAGCCTGGGCCAGCACCGGCAGGCCGATCGTGACGGCCGCGTGGATCAACAACGTCAAACCGGCCGCAGCGAGCAAGCCGTGGCCCATCGCCAGCCAGTCCGGCGGCCGCGGCGCGCCGCTCCAGCGGATGAGAGCCATGATCACGCCGCCCACGGCGGCTAGGCCGAACAGGATCGCGGCAGCTTGCATAACCACCTCCAGCGAGCGGGGTTGCCGTCTTCATACGCCTGCCCATATGACGACGGCGACAACGCTGTGCGGAGGTGTGATGAACGTCAACGCCGCCGTTCAGAATGCCTCGGCGCGGCCGGTTACGGCGCGCGGTCGGTCTCGGCGGCCTTGATCTCGGCTTCGATATCGCGCTGCATCTCTTCGAGCATCGGCACCAGCAGTTTCTGCACGCCGGCCATCGTGTTCTGCATCAGCTGCGGCATCTTGTCGAGCAGCTTCTGCCCGGCAGGGCTGCCGTAGAAGCCGATCATCGCGTCCATGTCCTCGCCGGTGAAAGTCTGGCGATAGATGTCGCGGTAGACCGGTTCCAGCTTGTCCCAGCTCATCGCGCGGGCGATGCTGGCCATCGACTTGTCCAGCAAGCGATCGAGCTTGGCCTGCTGCTCCGGCGACAGCTTCTGGTTGGCGGTCATCTGCGCGACCATCTGCCGTTGCGATGCGGCCACCTGGGGCATCATCGCGTCGATGGTCTGCCGGGCGCGCATGACTTCCAGGAGTTTGTCGACCTGGGCATCGCTGGGCTGGGCCGCCATCGCGAACGGCGCGGCCAAGCAGAGCGCGGCGGCGAGCAGCGCGGCGGATAGCTTCTTCATAGGCACCCCCTGAGCGAGGCCGCCATCGTCGGGCAGGCCGGCGCCGTCCGTCAATCCGCCTTCGTTGCGGCCGCACCGCACTACAATCCGCCCATGAGCGGCCGCATCGACATCCCCGAGCAGGAACTCAGCGAGCGCTTCGTGCGCGCGGCGGGGCCCGGCGGGCAAAACGTCAACAAGGTAGCCACGGCGGTGGAGTTGCGGTTCGACATCGCTCAATCGCCCTCGCTCCCCGAAGCCGTGCGCGCGCGCCTGTTGGCCAAGCGCGACCGGCGCGTCACCGCCGAGGGCGTGCTGGTCATCAACGCGCAACGTTTCCGCACCCAGGATCGCAACCGACAGGACGCGCGCGAGCGCCTGGCCGCGTTCGTCGAGTCCGGCCGCGCCGCCCCCAAGCCGCGCATCGCCACCAAGCCCAGCCGCGCCGCGAAAGCGCGGCGGCTGGACGCCAAGCGCGAACGCAGTACGATCAAGAAGGGGCGTTCGCAACGCGACTGGGATTGAAGAAGGGACGGATGACCGACACCGACGTGGTACTGCCGCTGCCGCCGAACGCCCCGCGGGTCAAGCCGAACGCGTTCGGGCGCTGGCTGGGCCGCAGCATCCTGCGCCTGGGCGGCTGGCGCATGGCCGGTGCGTTTCCGGACATCCCTAAACTAGTGCTGATCGGCGCGCCGCATTCGTCCAACTGGGACGGCATCTGGGGGTTCGCGGCCAAACTCGCGCTGGGGCTGGACATCAAGATCCTCGGCAAGCACCAGCTGTTCTGGTGGCCGCTCGGACCGATCCTGCGCCGCATGGGCGTGATCGCGGTCGACCGCAACGCCCCGCAGGGCGTGGTGGAACAGGCCGCGGCGCTGATCCACAGCCGCGACAAGTTCTGGTACGGCCTGGCGCCGGAAGGCACGCGCAAATACGTCGAGCGTTGGAAGACCGGTTTCTGGAAGATCGCCAAGGCCGCCGACGTGCCGGTGCTGCCGGCGTATTTCCATTACCCGGAAAAGATCATCGGCATCGGGCCGCCGTTCGAACTGGGCGACAACATGGCCGCCGACATCGCGCGCATCCAGCGCTGGTATGCGCCGTGGCGGGGCAAAAACCGCAACGTGGTGCAGCCTTCGGCATGAGCCCTGCTGCTCCGGCATGAGCCCTGCTGTTTCCCCCTTTGAAAAAGGGGGTTAAGGGGGATTTGCTTTTGATCCTGCTTTTGTAGGAACGGCTTCAGGCGCGAGCTTTTCTAGCCCACCAGCAAGATCAAGAGCTCGCGGCTGAAGCCGCTCCTACAAAAGCCAAGGCAAGATCAAGAGCAAATCCCCCATCGGCCTTCGCCGATGGCCCCCTTTTTCAAAGGGGGCGAAAGCGCTAACGCTCCGAATGCCCGGTCTCGTCGTAACCGCCCCGCACGAACAAATCCGGCTGGATCAGATCGACGAACGCGCGCGCCTGCGGCGACAGGAACTTGCCCTTGCGCATCACCACGCCGTAGCTGCGCGCCGGGAAATATTTCGCCAACGACCGGGCGGCCAGGCGCTCGCGGTCGGCATCGGTCAGGCAGATCGAGGTGACGATGCTGATGCCCTGGCCCATGGCCACGTATTGCTTGATCACTTCCCAGCCGCCCACTTCCAACGCCACGGTGTAGGGCACGCGGTTCTGCTGGAAGATCAGATCGACCAGGCGATAGGTGGTCAGCCGTTTCGGCGGCAGGATCAGGCCGTAGGGCGACAGGTCTTCCAGTTTCAGGTCGGTCTTCTTCGCCAGCGGATGGTCGCGCGGCACGATCAGCATCGGGTCGAAGCGGTAGACCGGTGCGTAGCTGAGGTCGCTGGGGACGTCGAGCATGGATCCCACGGCGAGGTCGACCGCATCCGAACGCAGCAGGTCCAGGCCGCCCGCGCCGGTCACGTTGTGCAGCGCCAAGCGCACGTCCGCGTGCTGCTCGCGGAAGGCGGCCACGATCTTGGGCAGCAGGTAGAGGATGGTCGAACTGCCCGCCGCCACGTGCAGTTCGCCGGCGTCGAGGCCGCCGACCTCGTCGCGGAACGCGGCGTCCAGGCCGTCGATGCCTTCCACCAGCGGCCGGGCCAGTTCGTAAAGGATTTGGCCCTCCCGGGTAGGGGTCAGCCGCCGGCCCGAGCGCTCCAGCAGGCGCACCCCCATGTCCCGCTCCAGTGCCTGCAATTGCAGGGTGATGGCCGGTTGGCTCACGTATAGCGCCTCGGCCGCCCGCGATACCGAACCCAGGCGTGCGGTCTGGCAGAAGGCCCGTAAAGGCTTAAGGCGGTCGCCTTTGTAAGCAAAACGGGGGCTGTCTGAGCCTGGGGAAACCATTGATCTCAAACGTGTATAAGTACAGCTAATACTTAGCATTGAAAAAACTGTATTGTCAAATACAGTACTCGGGCGCACGGTGGGTTCGGACACGAACACCGGAGCCGCCCATGTCGGCAGTGATGAAACCGAGGGATCCCGCCGTCGTCGAAGTGACGGCGCAAACGCCGGGGCAGGCCGAGATCCTGACCTCGGCCGCGCTCGACTTCCTGACCGACCTGCACCGGCGCTTCGAGCCTCAGCGCCAGGCCCGGCTCGCCGCCCGCCGCCGCCGGCAGGCCGAGTTCGATGCCGGCGAGCTGCCGGATTTCCGCGCCGACACCCGCGCGATCCGCGACGGCGACTGGCGCGTCGCCGACATCCCGGCCGCGCTGCTCGACCGCCGCGTGGAGATCACCGGCCCGGTCGACCCGAAGATGGTGATCAACGCGCTCAACTCCGGCGCCAATTGCTATATGGCCGATTTCGAGGATTCGACCGCGCCGGTTTGGGACAACCTGATCGCCGGCCAGCGCGCGCTGCGCGATGCGGTCGCGGATACGCTCGATTTCGTCAACGAGAACGGCAAACGTTACGCCTTGAAGCCGTTCGAAGAACAAGCCGTGCTGATCGTGCGCCCGCGAGGCTGGCATCTGGACGAGAAGCACGTGCTGATCGACGGCGAACGCATCGGCGCCAGCCTGTTCGATCTGGGCCTGTTCGCTTTCCATAACGCGCAGGCGCTCGCCGCGAAGGATCGCGGGCCCTACTTCTACCTGCCCAAGCTGCAGTCGATGGAGGAAGCCGCGCTATGGCAGGACGCGCTGTCGCACATCGAGAACGCGCTCGGCCTGCCGCAGGGACGGATCAAAGTCACCGTGCTGATCGAGACGCTGCCTGCGGCATTCCAGATGCACGAGATCCTGCACGCGCTGCGCGAGCGCATCGTCGGCCTCAACTGCGGGCGCTGGGATTACATCTTTTCCTATATCAAGACTTTCCGCGCGCACCGCGACCGCGTGCTGCCCGAGCGCGGCCAGGTGACGATGGCGCAGCCGTTCCTGAAGGCCTATTCGGAGCTGCTGATCCAGACCTGCCACCGACGCGGCGCGCATGCGATGGGCGGCATGGCGGCGCAGATCCCGATCGCCAACGATGTCGAAGCCAATGCCGCGGCGATGTCGCGCGTGCACGCCGACAAGCTGCGCGAAGTAAGCGCCGGCCACGACGGCACCTGGGTCGCGCATCCGGCGCTGATCCCGATCGCGCGCGCCATCTTCAACGACGGCATGCCGTGCAAGCACCAGCAGAGCGTGGGCCGCGACGACGTGATCGCTTCGCGCGACGCGCTGATCGCGGCGCCGATCGGCAGCATCACCCGCGCCGGGTTCGACGGCAACGTCGAAGTCTGCGTGCGCTATCTCGCCGCCTGGCTGGCCGGCAACGGCTGCGTGCCGATCCACTGGCTGATGGAGGATGCGGCCACCGCCGAGATCGCGCGCGCGCAGTTGTGGCAGTGGCTGCACCACGGCGCTTTGCATCTGGACGACGGCACGCCGGTCGATTTCGCGCTGCTGCAGCGCGCGTTGTTGAACCTGCCGTCGAAACTGGCCGGCGAGAAAGTGATCGGCGCCGAGAAAGTGCCCGAAGCCATCGCCATGCTCGACGAGCTGACCCATCGCGACGAGCTCGAGGATTTCCTCACCTTGCCAGCCTACGAAAGTCTGCAGTAGCCGCTTTTCGTAGGTGCGAATTTATTCGCACGCTTTTTTGCCATCAAGAGCGTGCGAATAAATTCGCACCTACGAGAGCCGCAACACGAAAACCCGTACGGCCCATTTCTCGATCCAACAAGGACGCCACCATGAAAACCTCCCTCCCCACCGCCGAACAGATCAAGCTGGACTGGACCAACAACCCGCGCTGGAAGGGCGTGACGCGCGCTTACGCGGCCGAAGACGTCGTGCGGCTGCGCGGCACCGTGCCGGTGGAGCATTCGCTGGCCAAGATCGGCGCCGAAAAACTGTGGCGCTACCTGCACACCGAAGATTTCGTCAACGCGCTCGGCGCGCTGACCGGCAACCAGGCGATGCAGCAGGTCAAGGCCGGCTTGAAGGCGATCTACTTGAGCGGCTGGCAGGTGGCGGCCGACGCCAACGTCGCAGGCGAGATGTATCCGGACCAGTCGCTGTATCCCGCCAACTCGGTGCCGCAAGTGGTCAAGCGCATCAACAACACGCTGCTGCGCGCGGATCAGCTGCAACATGCCGAAAAAAATGAGGATGACCGCGGCGACAGCATCGACTTCCTGCAACCGATCGTGGCCGACGCCGAAGCCGGCTTCGGCGGCGTGCTCAACGCCTTCGAGCTGATGAAAGCGATGATCGAGGCGGGCGCGGCCGGCGTGCATTTCGAAGACCAGCTGGCCAGCGTCAAGAAGTGCGGCCACATGGGCGGCAAGGTGCTGGTGCCCACCCGCGAGGCGATCGACAAGCTGACCGCCGCGCGCCTGGCCAGCGACGTGATGGGCGTGCCGACGCTGATCGTGGCGCGCACCGACGCCGAGGCCGCGGATCTGCTGACCAGCGACATCGACGACAACGACAAGCCGTTCATGACCGGCGAGCGCACCGTCGAAGGCTTCTACAAGACCCGCAACGGCCTGGACCAGGCGATCTCGCGCGGCGTCGCTTATGCGCCCTATGCCGACCTGGTGTGGTGCGAGACCGGCAAGCCGGACCTGGAATTCGCCCGCAAGTTCGCCGAGGCCGTGCACGCCAAATACCCCGGCAAGCTGTTGGCCTACAACTGCTCGCCGTCGTTCAACTGGAAGAAGAACCTGGACGACGCCACCATCGCCAAGTTCCAGAAAGAGCTGTCGGCGATGGGCTACAAGTTCCAGTTCATCACCCTGGCCGGCTTCCATGCGCTGAACTATTCGATGTTCAACCTGGCGCACGGCTACGCGCGCCGGCAGATGAGCGCCTTCGTCGAACTGCAGGAGGCCGAGTTCGCCGCCGCCGAGCGCGGCTTCACCGCGGTCAAGCACCAGCGCGAGGTGGGCACCGGCTATTTCGATACCGTCACCCAGACCATCCAGGGCGGGCAGTCCTCGACGACGGCACTTAAAGGTTCCACCGAGGAAGAGCAGTTCCAGGCCGAGAAGGCCGCGTAACGGCCCGGGCGCGCCCCTACATGGGAGGGCGCGAGCCCTGCATTTCGTAGGAGCGGCTTCAGCCGCGAGCTTTGCCGGACCGCCGCGATCTCGAAGAGCTCGCGGCTGAAGCCGCTCCTACGAAAAGCGCATCTTCGCCATTCTGGCCTTTCAGGGCTCCGGCATTTCCCGCAATGGCCGGTCTCTCCCGCTTCTTGCGTCGCATTCAGATAACCGGAACGAGTGGTATCCTGAAGGCCGCGACGAATCCGGGGGAGACAAGGATGAATCGTCAGTCCGCGGCGCCGTCGTCGGCCCGCGCATCGAACGCATTGGAAGCCGCGCACCCGGGCGAGATGGGTACGGCTTCGCTTACGTCCGACGAATACGCCTTGTTCGCCGAGTTCGCCACGCCGCGCCATGTCAAGGCCGGGGAACGCCTGTTCCACCGCGGCGATCACGGGTCCACGATGTTCGTGGTCGCGCAAGGCAGGGTGGAGTTGGACTTCGGCGACGACCTGACCGCCAAGTCGCTCGGTCCGGGCGAATTCTTCGGCGAACTGGCCCTGCTGATCGGCGACCACGCCCGCAGCGCCGGCGCCGTGATGGCCGAGGCAGGAGTCCTGTTGGTGTTGCAGCAACCCGAATTCGAAAAGATGGTCGAGCGCAATCCGCGCATGCTGGCGCAGTTCCTGCGTCGCACGATCATGCGCGTGGTGCTCAACGAGCAGAGCCTGATCCGCCGCCTGCGCCTGCGCAACGAAGAACTGCAGAACGCGCTGGACCACCTGCATGCCACCACCCACCAGCTCAACCAGACCGAAGAGCTGATCCGCACCGACGACCTGACCGGCCTGTACAACCGCCGCGGCCTGACCCTGCACCTGCAGGAAAGCCGCGCCATCGGCATGCCGGGCAGCATGGGTCTGCTGCTGGTCGATTGCGACCGCTTCAAGCAGGTCAACGACGAGCACGGCCACCTGGTCGGCGACCGGGTGCTGCAGAGCGTAGCCAACATCCTGCGTTCGGTGGCCGGACCCGACGACATCCCGTGCCGCCTCGGCGGCGACGAGTTCTGCCTGCTGATCACCGCCGAGCATCCCGAGAAGGTGATGCGCTACGCCGACTTCATCGTCAGCACCACGCAAGGGCTGCTGCAGATGCCGCAATCGCCGCCGCACGTCTGCCCGGTCAGCGTCGGCGCCTGCCTGATCGATCCGGACAGCGATTGGAACGCCTGGTACGCCCAGGCCGATGCGGCCCTGTACCGCGCCAAACGGCTGGGCGGCAATCGCGTCGAATGGCAGGACGGCGACGCGCAAGGATGACCGGGGGCGACGGACTCAAGGATGCAGCCAGCCATGAATGATCAGCCCGCGGCTGGCGCCACCACCACGCCGCAAGTCCGCACGTTGCTGCTGACCGATCTGTGCGAATCGACCACGTTGGTCGAGCGCCTGGGCGATGCGCTGGCCGCGGCGCTGTTCCGTGAGCACGACCGGCTGGTGCTGGAGCTGCAGCAGCGTTGGCGCGGACGCCTGATCGATCGTTCCGACGGCCTGCTGCTGCTGTTCGAAAGGCCGATCGACGGCCTGGGTTTCGCCCTGGACTACATGCGCGGGCTGCACGAGCTGGGGCAGGCGCGCAAGCTGCGGTTGCAGGCGCGCGCCGGCCTGCACGTGGGCGAGGTGCTGACCTGGCAGAACAGCGACGAAGCGGTGCGCGCCGGCGCCAAGTCGCTCGAGGTCGAGGGTCTGGCCAAGCCGTTGGCGGGAAGATTGATGTCGCTGGCGCGGCCCGGGCAGATCCTGCTGTCGGCGGTGGCCGAACCGATGAGCCACCGCGCCGCCAGCGAACTGGGCGAGCGCGGCCAGCATCTGGTGTGGAAATCCTACGGCCGCTGGCGCTTCAAGGGCGTGCCGAACGCCCAGGAGATTTTCGAAGTCGGCGAGCCGGGCCTGGCGGCGTTGCGCATGCCCAAGCACACGGCGAAGGCGTGGCGCGACATCCCGTTGTGGCGGCGGCCGGTGGCGCTTGCGGCGGAAATGGCGTTGCTGGCCGTGCTCGGCGTCGGCGGCTGGTTCCTGACCCGATCGCCGCCGGCGATCGCCTTCAACGAACGCGACTGGGTGGTGGTCGGCGACCTGCGCAACCTCACTGGCCAGCCGGTGCTGGACGAATCGCTGGAACAGGCCTTCCGCATCAGCCTGGAGCAGTCGCGCTACGTCAACGTGCTGAGCGACCTGAAAGTACGCGACACCCTGGCGCTGATGAAACGCAAGCCGGGCGAACCGCTGGATCGCGCCACCGCATCGGAAGTCGCGCTGCGCGACGGCGCGCGCGCGGTGATCCTGCCCACCGTCGCCGAAGTCGGCGGCCGCGTGCGGGTCAGCGCGGAGGTGGTCGACCCGCATACGCAGACCACGGTGTACGCCGAATCGGCCGACGGCACCGGCGCAGCTTCGGCCCTGCAATCCATCGACAAGGTGACCGGCGAGCTGCGCAGCAAGCTGGGCGAAGCGATCAAATCCATCGAACGCGATTCGGCGCCGTTGCCGCAGGTCAGCACGTCCAACCTGGATGCGCTCAAAGCCTACGCGCTGGGCGAGAAGAAGGACGCCTCGGGGGATGCCGTGGCCGCGCTGGGCTATTACACGCGCGCCTTCGAACTGGATCCGCAGTTCGCCTTGGCGAAGGTGGCGATCGGCCGCGTCTACACCGCGCAAGGCAAGATGGCCGAGGGCCGCCGGAATTTCGAAGCGGCAGCGGAAATGCGCGACCACTTGTCCACCCGCGAAGCGCTCACGCTCGAAACCTTGTTGGCGCGATTCGGTCCGGTGCCCGCGCTGGTCGGAAAATGGCAGCAACTGGTGGAAACCTATCCCGACGCGCACAACGCGCGCTTCGGCATGGCCCAGGACGGATGGATGCTGGCCAACCAGTTCGCGCCCATGCTGCCGCATGCGCGCGCGGCGAATGCCGCGCAATTCGTCGATCGCTCGAGCGCGCAATACTTGGAAGGCATGCTGCTGCTGGGCATGGAGCAATATCCGCAGGCGATCAAGGCATTCGAAGCCTCCCGCACCGGCGGTTACGAAGGCGGAGGCCTGGCCTACGCGTACGCGTACGAGGCGCAGCGACGGTTCGAAGAAGCGGACCGGGCTTTTTCCAAACGCGGCGGCAGCCAACTCGTGCCCAAGGAGTTCGACGATTTCGAGTACTGCCTGATCACCGCGCTCGACAGGTCGGACTGGCCGCGTTCGAAAGACTGCGCCGATCGCGCCATGGCGAAGATCGGCGCGGACGACACGATGTTCCTGGAGCCTACTTGGCGCGTTTGGTCGGCTGCGGCGGCGATGATCGCCGCCGGCGACGGCCGCGCCGATCCCGCAGTGCTGCGGGATCATCTGAGCTGGTTCGATCAACGCGCCGCGCAGTTCGATGCGGTCTATCCCATCTACCGCGCCCAATACCGGATGTCGCTGGGCTATCTCGCGGCGGCGAGCGGCCAGGCCGCCCTGCTGGATCAGGCGCTTGCGAAGCCGGGCGACGAGGGCATCGTCGAGCAGCATCCGGCCACCGCGCAGTTGCATCAGGTCCTGCTGGCGGAAAAGGACCGGTTGTCCGGCCGCGCCCGCGCCGCCGCGGATCGGCTGGCGCCTATCGTCAAACGCGACGACGCCTTGCTGCTGGCGCATGCGGCGTTCGGCCGTGCGCTGCGGGACAGCGGCGATAACGAAGGCGCGTTGGCGCAGGCGCGGTGGGTGGCTTCGCATCGCGGCCGTGCCTTCGTGGAACGCGGTCTGAGCAGCCTGCTCGATCCGTTGGCCGTGGCGAGCACGACCGTAGCGGACCTGGATGCGGCAGAGCTGCTGAAAGCGCTGGGCCGCGACGAGGAATCCAAGCAGGCGCTGGACAAGTTCCTGTCGGCATGGAAAGAGGCGAACCTGCCCGGGTACCTGCGTACCCGGGTGGCGGCATTGCAGGGTTAGCTGGCGAGCAGCGCGGCCGGGCAGCGGAAGCTGAAGGGCAGCGACATCGCTTCCTCGAGTTTTGCGCGGTCGCGGGCGATGCTTTCCTTGGTGGCGATGCTGTCGCCCGCACCCATCTGCAGGCATGCGCCGGCCGTGGCCGTTGCCGTGAGGCCTGTGGTCAGGGCCTTCGTCGCCGCCGGCGGCTTGTAGCCCGCCTGGACCAATGCAGCATTCGCATCCTTCTTGAACAGCCGTCGGAACTCGTTGTCGGTGGACAACAGGTCCAATAGCTTCTTGACGACCTTCGGATCCAGCGGCGCGGGTCCCGGACCCTTCCCCGTTTTCTTCGTTGCCATGCACGTTCCCCTTCGTGATGAGTCACACAACAGGGTGCGACGCTACCCTTGTCGTGCGTCGGTAGCAAGCGCGGCGAGCCGCTTTTCCGCCGACTCCGAGGGCGCGAACCAGCCCGAAGCGGGCGGGGTCCGATCCATCGATGCGAAAGCTCTCGGCGCGGATGGGCCGATGGATGATCGGTTGCGACGGCTACCGCGCCTCGCCGCACGTTTCCCGTCGGGCCATGAAGCCTTGAAGAGCGGTCAGGCCGTTTTATTGGTTTCGCACGGCCGCGGACATATTTTTTCTTGGAAGCCGGTCGATCTGCCTCTAACGTATCGGCTCGAGCGAGGACCGGAGTGGGGCATGCGAGTCAGGCGTTGCGCGGTCCTGTGGCTGGAGCCGAAGGAAACGGCGCGCTTCGAACTCGAAAACCTGCTGGCCGGCGGCACCGGCGTGGCCAGCGCCATGCGGTGGTTCGCGCATGCGCCGCAACTGGACGCGCCGTTGTCGATCGAAGCCGCCGACGTCGAACTGCTCGGCTCGCTCAGCCCGAACGATTGGGTCGATGCCGCGCCGTTGCGCGAACGCCATGGCGCTCGCCTTCGCGATCTGATGAAAGCCGGCCTGGTGATCGGTCGCGGCAAAGCCTGGGATCCGCAGCGGCTGGCCGATGAGCGTTTCCGCGAGCAGCACTGGTTCGGCCCGGCCGCGCTGTTGCACGCCGATTCGCGCTGGTGCGGTCTGGACGCTGCGCGCGAAGTCGCCGAAGAAGGCATGGATACCGCCGAAGGCATGCGTACCCGTTACGGCGCGCCGCCAAGCGAGCTGCATGCCAGGGCGCAAGCCGCGCAACGGCTGCCGTTGCCTGCGCCCGATGCCAGCCCGCTGGAAGATCTGCTCGATCGGCGCAGCACCTGCCGCAATTTCGATGCTTCGGCATTCCTGCCGCAAGCCGCGCTTGCAGCCGTGCTGGCGCGCACGTTCGGTGCGCGCGGCAACGTGCACGCCGCCGACAGTTTCGACGTGTTGAAGAAGACCAGCCCATCCGGCGGCGCGTTGCATCCGACCGAGGCCTATCTGATCGTGCAGCGCGTCGAAGGCGTCGCCCCGGGCCTGTACCACTATCACGCCGGCGATCATGCGCTGGAAGCCTTGCCTTCGCCCGAAGATCTGGCCGCATTCGCACGCCTCGCGGTAGCAGGACAGCACTGGTTTTCCGATGCACCGGTGCTGGTGGTGCTGGCGCCGCGCTTCGTGCGCAATTTCTGGAAGTACCGCAACCATGCCAAGGCCTATCGCGTGGTCATTCTCGATGTCGGCCATTTGTCGCAGACCTTGTATCTCACGGCCACCGAACTGGGCTTGGGCGCCTTCATCACCGCAGCCATCAACGAAACCGATATCGAACAGGCTTTCGGATTGATCAATTGCGTCGACGGCCCGCTGGCGGTGTGCGGCTTCGGTGCGCGCGCCGAGCGCATGGCGACATCCGAGTTCGATCCCAACAACAAGGTCTGGCCGCGCAAATCCGTTTGATGCCGGACGGCAGGCGCATCGGACGCATCCACGCCGCCTCGACGGCCGCGATCGCAGACTGCGTCCCTGGCCGCCCTCGCGGAGGAGAGATCGATGCGCCGATATCAAGTGGGCGATCACGTCAGCTGGAATTCGGAAGCCGGCCGCGTGCGCGGGCGGATCGTCAAGATCCATACCCGCGATTTCGACTACAAGGGCCACACCCGCCACGCCAGCGCCGAAGATCCGCAATACGAGATCAAGAGCGACAAGACCGATCACATCGCCGCGCACAAGGGCGCGGCGTTGCGCAAGCTGCCGTAGGTCGGGGCACGTCCCCGACGCATGGGTCCGCGAGGCGTCGGGCGCGTGGGCCCGACCTACTTGCGGATGTCCTGCTTGTGGGACTTGAGCGCATCGGCCAATCCGGGCACGCCATCGGCGCCTTCTGGCACGGTGATGCTGGAGCCGGCGAAGTCCTGCCCGATCGGCTCGGCGCGGCCGCCCAGGCATTTGCTCAGGAAACCCTCGGTCACCGCGTTGAAGGCCTTGCTGTTCTCCGGCCGCGCGAAACCATGGCCTTCGTCCGGGAACAGCACATAAGTGACGGGAATGTTCTTGGCCTTCATCGCCTTGACGATCTGGTCGCTCTCGTCCTGCTTGACGCGCGGATCGTTGGCGCCCTGGCCGATCAGCAGCGGCTTGCTGATCTTGTCGACATGGGTCAGCGGCGAGCGTTCGGCCAATAGCTTCTTGCCGTCTTCGGTGCGCGGATCGCCCACTCGCTTGGCGAACTGCTCGAAGAACGAAGCCCAGTACGGCGGGATCGTGCTGAGCAAGGTGTTGAGGTTGGACGGGCCGACGATGTCGACGCCGCACTTGAACGCATCGGGCGTGAACGTCATGCCGACCAGCGTGGCGTAGCCGCCGTAGCTGCCGCCCATGATCGCGACCTGGTCTTTGGTCGTGACATTCTGCTTGACCGCCCATTCGGTGGCATCGATTAGGTCGTCGTGCATCTTGGCGGCCCATTCGCGGTCGCCGGCGGTGACGAAATCCTTGCCGAAGCCGGTGGATCCGCGGAAGTTCACCGACAGCACCGCATAACCGCGGTTGGCGAGCCACTGCGTCATGCTGCTGTAGCCGTAACCGTCGCGGCCCCACGGGCCGCCATGCACCAGCAACACCATCGGTACCGGTTTATCGGCCCTGCCGTCGTTGTTGGCATCGGCGTTTTTGGGAAGGGTGAGGTAGCTGACCAGGTTCCGGCCGTCGCGCGATTCGATCTCCTGCGGCCACATCGCCACGAGCGGTTTTCCGTCCAGCGCCGGACGCGCCGAGAACAGCTTCACCGGCTCGCCGCCGCGCGGGTAACGGTAATAGACGATGGACGCTTCGGCGGCCGAGTAGGCGACGATCCAGGTCTTGTCGTCGAGCGTGCGCGCATTGATCGAGATTTCGCCGGGGCCGATGGCTTCGAGTTTCTTCAGGTCGGCGGCGACGCTTTGATCGAGCGGCTTCCATTCTTCTTTCAGGTAATCCACCGCCACCGCCTGCACCACGCCGGTCTTGGGGTCGCTGAGCGTATCGCCGACGTCGGCGCGCGCGTCTTCGAGCACCAGTTTCTTTTCGCCGCTAGCCGTATCGACGGCGAACAAGGCCGCCGTGTTGCGGCCGCGCGAATCGACGAAATAAAGCGTCTTGCCGTCGGTGGTGTAGCCGGCGGGACTGGTGGTCAGCGAATCCTCGAACGGGATGTCGTCGACCTTCTTCCAGCCGCCCTTGCCGTCGGGTGCGAGCAGGTCCTGGCCGCCGTCGGGACGCGGCTTGAACGCCATGCGCACCTTGTAATCGGCATCGGCCATGTAGCCCGCGAAGGACTGTGTGTTCTTTTCGACCAAGGTGCGCTTGCCGCTGGCCAGGTCGACGCTGTACAGGTCGTGCCATTTCGGATCTCGGTCGTTCATGCCGACCAGGATCGATTCCGGATGAAGATGGCTGACGCCGCTGACCATGGCGCGCGTCTTGGGGAACGGCGTGAGGTCGCGCTTTTCGCCGGACGTCAGGTTGACGCTGTAGAGATGGAAGTCCTCGTCGCCGCCGGTATCGCGCAAGTACAGCAGCGTGTCGGGCAGATAGCTCCAGAAATACTGGCGGATGCCGCGGGCCTTGTCGTCGGTGATCGACTTGGCCTTGCCCGGATCGTCGGCCGGCGCCACCCAGATGTTCATCACGCCGTCGACCGGCGCCACCCAGCTCAGGTATTTGCCGTCGGGGCTGATCTGCACGGCCGCGCGCTCGGGGTTGCCGAACAGCGCTTCGCGGGAGATCAGTTCGGCTTCGGCCGCTGGCGCAGCGGGCGCAGGGGTGGCGGGCGCCGCGGCGTCGGCGGATGGATCCTTGCCGGTGCAGGCCGACAGGGCCAAGGCCAGGCTCGAGGCCAGGATGAGGCGACGTTGCATGTTCTCTCCTTGGTGCGGTGGGTGGCGGAGCGGCGAACTTACAGGGACGCGGCCAGTCAAACGTTTGTGACGCGTTAAACGAAGTGCCGGAAGGCAGGGCTACTTGCCGCTGAGCAAGCGCTCGCCGACGCCGGTGAATTTCAGCCCGACCTGGGCCACGCGATCGTCGCGCAGGCTGCGCACCACCAGCATGGCACGGCCCAGCGTGACGCTGTCGCCGACTTGCGGCTGTTCGTCGAAACGTTCGTCGAACAATTGCGCGGCGGTGCTGGCGGCGAAGCGCGGCGGGATCGCCAGACCGTAGAACTTGGCGAGTTCGCCGAGAGGCACGTCGCCGGGCAAGGTGAAGCTGCCGAAGGTTTCGTCCTCGGCGATGCGCGCATCGGCGGCTTCGGCGAACAGCCAGTCCAGGCGCGATGCGCGTCCGCTCGGCGCCAGGTAATAAGCGTAGTCGGCAGCCATCAATTCGCCCGCTTCGTCCGGCAACAGCAATTTTCCCTCGCGCGCGACCATGGCCAGTCGTACGCGGCCGGGCAAAGGCGCGCCGCGCAGGATCGCGCTGCCGTCGGCGATGCGGTAGCCGACCATGTCGTAGTCCAACTGGCCCGGCAGGTCCAACTGGATGCGCCGCGTATTCGGATCCGGCCGCGGCACCGCCACGCCGAACAGATGCGCGGCGCGCGCCAGCGTCCAGCCCTGCACGATCAGCGAGGCCAGCACCACCACGAAGGCCACGTTGAAATAGAGCGAGGCATTGGGCAGGCCGGCCAGCAGCGGGATCGACGCCAGGAAGATGCCGACCGCGCCGCGCAGGCCCACCCAGGAAATGAAGCCGATCTCGGCCATGCGGTAGCGGAACGGCAGCAGGCAGGCGGCGACGGTCATCGGCCGCGCCACGAACATCAGGAAGGCAGCGACGCCCAGCGCCGGCCACAGCACATCGAACAGCTTGTTGGGCGCGGCCAGCAGGCCCAGCAACAGGAACATCGCCAGCTGCGCGAACCAGGTGGCGGCGTCCTGCACCGACATCACCTGCGCGCGCGCGCGCACCGGCCGGTTCGCCATGACGATGCCGGCCAGGTACACCGCCAGATAGCCGCTGCCGCCGATCAGGTTGGCGAAGGAGAACAAGGCCACCGCGCCGGCCAGGGCCAGCCACGGATGCAGTCCCGAAGGCAGGTTGTAGCGGTTGAGCGCGGCGACCAGCCAACGGCCGCCGAAATAGCCGATCGCCAAACCCGCGGCCATCGCCCAGACCATGCTGAGCGCGATCATCGCCACGCCGCCGTCGTGTTTGCCGGCGATCCATTGGGTCAGGCCGATGGTGAGGAATACGGCGACGGGATCGTTGGCGCCCGACTCGACTTCCAGCGTGGCGCCGGTGCGGCGCTCCAGATGCAGGCCGCCCGCGCGCAACAGGAAGAACACGGCCGCCGCATCGGTCGACGCCAGGATCGTGCCGAGCAGGAAAGCTTCCAGCGGCGGCAGGTCCAGCAGCTTCATCGCGGCGAACGAGGTCAGCGCGGCGGTGGCGACTACGCCCACCGTGGCCAGCAACAACGCGGGCTTCACGCTGCCGCGTACGTGCGCCGCGCGCGTGCGCAGGCCGCCGTCGAACAGGATGATGGCCAGCGCCAGCGATCCGACCAGGAAAGTGAAGCGCGTGTCCGAATAGCGGATGCCGCCCGGGCCGTCGACGCCCAGCAACAGGCCCAGCAACAGGAACACCAGCAGCAACGGCGCGCCGAAACGACGCGCGAGCAGGGACGAGACGATGCCGGCCAGGATCAGCAGCGCCCCGCCGAGCAATCTCAGGTCGATGGCGTGCAGGCTTTCCAGGGAGGCAGCCTCGGCGATGGGGGATGCCGCATCCTAGCAAGCGCATCTTGAATGCGCCGTGCTCGGCTTGCGCTGCGGTGGGATTCCTTGTGGAAGCGATTTCTGGTGGAGCGACCCCTGCGGGCAGCTTTTGTAGGAGCGGCTTTGTGGGAGCGGCCTTAGCCGCGAGCTCTTCGCCTTCCGCTGTGATCCCGAGCGCAGCGAGGGATCTGTCCGGGACGCAGCCGTTCCCTGCGCTCTGGATGACCGCAATCAAGGCCCGCGGCTAAAGCCGTTCCTACAAAGCCGGGTCAGGCCGCCAGCCGCGCCAGCCCGCGATCGATACGGCGATAGCCCAGGGCCTCGGTCAGGTGCGGGCTGAGTATCCGATCGCTGCCGCCGAGGTCGGCGATGGTCCGCGCCACACGCAGGATGCGGTGCATCGAGCGCGCCGAAAGCTGCAAGGCTTCGATCGCGCGCTCCAACAGCAACTGGTCGTTGGCGCCCAACCGGCAGACATCCGACATCTCGCCCTGGGTCAACTGCGCATTGGCTTTGCCGGCGCGATCGTGCTGCACCGCACGCGCCTGTTCGACGCGGGCGCGGACGGCGGCGCTGCTTTCTCCTGGCGTCGCGTCCGGGCGCAGATCGGCCGATGGCAGCCTGGGCACTTCGACATGCAGGTCGATGCGGTCCATCAGCGGCCCGGAAACCTTGGCGCGATAGCGGCGGATCGCTTCGCCGCTGCAACGGCAACGCGCCGACGGATCGCCGGCCCAGCCGCAGGGGCAGGGATTCATCGCGGCCACCAGCTGGAAGCGCGCCGGGAATTCGCTCTGCCGCGCCGCGCGCGAAATCGTCACCACGCCCGACTCCAGCGGCTCGCGCAACACTTCCAGCGCGCGGCGATCCCATTCGGGCAGTTCGTCCAGAAAGAGCACGCCCTGGTGCGCCAGCGAGATTTCGCCCGGGCGTGGTTGCGCGCCGCCGCCGACCAGGGCGACCGCACTGGCCGTGTGATGCGGCGAACGGTAGGGACGTTCGCGCCAGCGTGAGGGGTCGAGCCCGCGTCCGCTGACCGAAGCGATGGCCGCGGCCTCCAATGCTTCGGCTTCGCTGGCTTCCGGCAACAGGCCGGGCAGGCGCGAGGCCAGCAGGGTCTTGCCGCAGCCGGGCGGGCCGATCAGCAGCAGATGGTGGTTGCCGGCGGCGGCCACTTCCAGCGCGCGCCGCGCATGCGCCTGGCCGCGGACATCTTCCATGTCCGGTCCGCGCGACCGTTGCGCGCTGGGCGCGGTCGCCAGCGGCAACGATTTGCTGCCATTGAGCGCGGCGCAGACTTCGAGCAGCGTGCGCGCGGTGTAGGCTTCCACGCCCTTGGCCAGCGCGGCTTCGGCGCCATTGCCCGGCGGCACGATCAGCTTGCGCCCGGCTGCGGCCGCCGCCAACGCTGCCGGCAGCACGCCATCGATGACGCGCAGTTCGCCGGTCAAGCCCAGCTCGCCGAGGAATTCGTACTGGTCCAAGGCATCGCGCGGTACTTGCCCGCTTGCGGCGAGGATGCCGATCGCGATCGGCAGATCGAAGCGGCCGCCGTCCTTGGGCAGATCGGCCGGCGCCAGGTTGACGGTGATCACCCGCGCGGGGAATTCGAACTGCGCGCATTGGATCGCGGCGCGCACCCGGTCCTTGGCTTCGCGCACCGCGGCTTCGGGCAGGCCGACGATCGACATGCGCGGCACGCCGCCGCCCAGATGCACTTCCACCTTCACCGCCGGAGCGGCTACGCCCGCGCGTGCGCGGCTGTGCACCAGCGCCAGCGTCATGCCGGTGCGCTAATGCTGTTGCATCGGTGCGGCGTCGGCGACGCCCACCTGCGCTTCGAGTTCGGCGACGGCGCGCTCCAGCGCCTCCAGCTTCTCGCGGGTGCGCAGCAGCACCGCGCGCTGCACGTCGAATTCTTCGCGCGTCACCAGATCGAGCTTGGCCAGGCCGCCCTGCAGCACGGCCTTGAAGTTCTCCTGCATTTCCTCCCGCCCTTCGCGCAGGCCGGGCGGTACGAGGTTGCTGAGACGGCGGGCGAGTTCGTCGATATGGCTCAGGTCGATCATGGGGCATTCGTCCTTGGGGGCGAGGGCGCACCCAGCATGCGCCGGCGCGGTGTGAAAACGGCGTCGGCCCGGGCCGCGGCGCGGGGTAGGAAAAATCCGATTATCCTGAGCCAGGATTAACGGGAGGACTCACATGAAGATGGTCATGGCGATCATCAAGCCGTTCAAGCTCGACGACGTCCGCGAGGCGCTGGCCGAGGCCGGCGTGGCCGGCATCACCGTCACCGAGGTCAAAGGCTTCGGCCGGCAGAAGGGCCACACCGAACTGTATCGCGGCGCGGAGTACGTGGTCGACTTCCTGCCCAAGATCAAACTGGAAGTCGCGGTGACCGACGAGCTGGTCGACGCGGTGACCGAGGCGATCATGAAGGCCGCCGGCACCGGCAAGATCGGCGACGGCAAAGTGTTCGTGTGGGATTTGGAGCGGGTGGTGCGGATCCGTACCGGCGAGTTGGATGGAGACGCGTTGTAGTTTTTCGTAGGTGCGAATTCATTCGCACGCTTTTGACTTGATCGAGAAAGCGTGCGAATGAATTCGCACCTACGAAAATAGTGCCAACGTAGCCCGGGTAAGCGAAGCGCACTCGGGTGTTCCTGTGGCGGCGCAGGTTCCCGGGTGCGGCCTTTGGCTTACCCGGGCTACTTATTCGCCGAGGGCAGCAGCCACGAACGGCGGCAACGTCGCCGCACCGCGATGGATATCGGCGCTGTAATACTTCGTGTCGAAGCGCTTGGCGGCCGCATCCTTCTCGCGGAAATCGAATCCGCCGCCCTTGCGCGCCAAGGTGCAGCTCCACCACCCGGTCGGATAGCACGGCTGCGGGAACGGCAGCGTCTTGAATGCCTTGAATCCGGCCTTGCCCATCTCGCCGCGCATTTCCTTGATCAGGTCCAGCAGCACCAGCGGCGATTCGGACTGCTGCACCAGGATGCCGTCGTCCTTGAGCGCGCGGAAGCAGGATTCGTAGAACGACTTGTTGAACAGGCCCTCCGCCGGGCCGACCGGATCGGTGGAATCGACGATCACGATATCCAGGCTGCCCGGCGCCGCATTCTTCATGTAGGCGATGCCGTCGTCGAACAGCAATTCCGCACGCGAGTCGCTATTGGATTCGCACAGCTCGGGGAAATATCGCTCCGCCATGCGCGTCACCTGCTCGTCGATATCGCATTGCACGGCCTTGGCCACGCCCGGATGCTTGAGCACTTCGCGCAGCGTGCCGCAGTCGCCGCCGCCGATGATCACGACCTGCTTCGGATCGGCGTGGGTGAACAGCGCCGGGTGCGACATCATCTCGTGGTACAGGAAATTGTCGCGCGTGGTCAGCATCATCGCGCCGTCGATCAGCATCAGATTGCCCCAGTCCGTACTTTCATAGATCTCGATCTTCTGGAAAGGCGACTGCACCTCGTCCAGCTTGCGGACGATGCGGTAGCCGATGGCCGAGCCGGCGGGTTCGAAATTCTCGTAAATCCAGGTGGGGGCGGTCATGCGGGCGTCCAAAGTCGCGATTGCCGGGGCGTGGATTGTAGCGGAGGACTCGTAACGGGCCGATGTCACCGTTACGATGCGGACGGGACAGCGGGGGACGAACCATGGCATCGGTCGCCGGGCATGCGGCATTGGTGGAGCGGCTGCAGATCGAGGCGCGCGAGGCGCCGCAGCGTTATCGGCTGAAGCTGGCGCTGCTGGCCCTGGCCGGCTATGCGGTGCTGGTGCTGATCCTGGCGGTCGCGCTGGGCTTGCCGCTGGGTCTGCTGATCGTGATGTGGGCGACCGGGCGCACCGACCCTTCGCTCGCCTACGCCATCTTGTTGCCCGGTGCGTTCGGCGTGGTGGTGCTGCGCGCGTTGTGGATACGCTTCGGCGCGCCTACCGGCTACGCACTGGCGCCGGGCGCGGCGCCGTTGCTGGAAGCCGAAGTGGAGCGCCTGCGCCTGGCGGTCGGCGCGCCGCCGTTGGACGGCATCGTCATCGACGGCGAGCTCAACGCGTCGGCCAGCGACGTGCCGCGCGCATTCGGACTGCTCGGGCACCGGCACTATCTGGTGCTGGGCCTGCCGATGATGCAATTGCTCGACCGCGCCGAACTGGCTTCGGTGATCGCGCACGAATTCGGCCATTTCGGCGCGCGCCACGGGCCGTTCACAGGCTGGATCTATCGCGTGCGCCTGAGCTGGTACCGCGTGCTGGAAGGGCTTTCTAACCGCGGCGGTATCGCCGCGCGGCTGCTGGGCAAGTTCTTCGCCTGGTACGTGCCATATTTCAACGCCTACAGCTTCGTGCTGGCGCGCAGCAACGAATACGAAGCCGATGCCGCGGCGGCGCGGGCGACCGGCGCGGATGTCGCGGCGAGCGCGCTGATCCGGGTGGAAATCGCATCGCAGCGGCTGCAACGCGATTTCTGGCCGCGCGTGCAGGCGCGCGTGCATGCGCAACGGCATCCGCCGCTGCAGCTGCACGCCGACATCGCGCGATTGCTGCAGCGTCCGGCGGAAACGGACCTGTCCCGGCTGGCCGCGGTCGTCCGGCGGGAAGCCGATCTCGACGACACCCATCCGCCGCTCGCGCAGCGCGTCGCCGCGATGGATGCGGCGCTCGCCCTGCGCGGCCGCGCGGAAGCGAGCGCGGCGTCCGATTGGCTCGGCGATCTGGTCCCGCAAATAGAACGCCAGCTCGATGCGCAATGGCGCAGCGAAATCGAAGCGCAATGGATCGAGCAGTATCAGGCGGCCTCCGCCGATCGAAACCGCCTGGCCGAGATCGAAGGTCGCGCGGAGCCGACGCCGGCCGAGACGCTCGAGTACGCGCGGCTGATCGAAAAGCTGCGTCCGGATTTCGACGCGTTGCCGCTGTACGAGAAAGCCATCGCACGCTTGCCCGACAGCGCCATGGCGCACTACCGCGCAGGTTTGCTGGATCTGCGCGCCGGCGACAGGCCGCGCGGCATCGCGCGCCTGCGCCGTGCGATGCAGCTCGATCCCGGCGCGATCCGCCCCGTGCTGGCCGATGTCGACGATTTCGCCCGTGATCCCGCGCTGGACGCGGCGACGGCCGCCGAGTTGTCGTCCTTGCGCGAGGCGTTCGCGCCGCGCGCGCAGTCGCTGGATGCGCGCGACACCGTGGCCGGCGAAGACGATCTGCTGGCGCACGATCTGGACGAAGCCGCGCTGCACGGCCTGCGCGTGGTGCTCGCGCGCAGCGAGCGCGTCGCCCAGGCCTGGCTGGCGCGCAAGCGCATCGACATGGCCGAAGAACCGCCGCACTACGTCGTTCTGGTGGACTGGCGCGGTTCGGTGGTCAGCGAGGCGGCGGGCTTGAAGCGGCTTTCCGACGCTTTCGAGCTGCCCGGCAGCCATTCGGTGATGACCGATACCGATCACCGCGACATGGCGAAGCGGGTGCGGCGGGCCTGCGGCGAGCCGATCTACCGCAAGCGACGCTGACATCCCCGTTGCGCGGTGCGCAGGTAGAATGCGCGCTCGCTTTCCGCCGGACCTACGCCCATGACCGCCTGGTCGCTCGACCAAGCCCGCAAGACCTATTCGATCCCGCACTGGGCCGAAGGCTATTTCGATGTCGACGGCGCGGGCCGCATCGTGGTGCGTCCCAAAGGCGAGCGCGGACCGACGATCGCGTTGCCGGAAGTGATCAACGAGGCCATGGCCGCTGGCGCCAACATGCCGGTGCTGGTGCGCTTCCCCGACATCCTGGGCGACCGTCTGGGCAAGCTGCAGGCCGCGTTCGCGCAGGCGCAGGGCGAGTGGGACTACAAAGGCGGCTACACCGCCGTGTATCCGATCAAGGTCAACCAGCATTACGGCGTGGCCGGCACGCTCGCTTCGCACGCGGGCGAAGGTTTCGGCCTGGAAGCGGGCAGCAAGCCGGAACTGATGGCGGTGCTCGCCTTGTCGCGGCCGGGCGGACTGATCGTCTGCAACGGCTACAAGGACCGCGAATACATCCGCCTGGCGCTGATCGGCCGCAAGCTGGGCCTGCAGACCTACATCGTGGTGGAAAAGCCCTCCGAGCTGCCGCTGGTGATGGAAGAAGCCGAGGCGTTGGGCGTCAGGCCCGGCCTGGGCGTACGCATGCGGCTGGCGTCGCTCGGCGCCGGCAAATGGCAGAACAGCGGCGGCGACAAGGCCAAGTTCGGGCTCAGCCCGCGCCAGGTGCTGGATCTGTGGAAGTCGTTGCGCGACAGCGGCATGAGCGACTGCCTAGGCCTGCTCCATTTCCACATGGGTTCGCAGATCTCCAACGTCCGCGACATCGCCAACGGCATGCGCGAGGCGACGCGCTACTTCGTCGAGCTGTCCAAGCTCGGCGCGAAGATTTCGCATGTCGACGTCGGCGGCGGCCTGGGCATCGATTACGAGGGCACGCGGTCGCGCAGCTTCTGTTCGGTCAACTACGGCGTCGGCCAGTACGCGTCCAACATCGTGCAGCCGCTGGCCGAGGCCTGCGAAGAGCACGGCCTGGCGCCGCCGCGCATCGTCACCGAATGCGGCCGCGCGATGACCGCGCACCATGCCGTGCTGGTGGCCAACGTGTCCGAAGTCGAACGCGCGCCGGAAGGCCGCGTGCCCGATGCGCACGACGACGAGCCGGCGGTCATCCGCCACCTGCGCGAGATCCACGGCGAAATCGACGCGCGTCCCGCGGTCGAGCTGTTCCAGGAAGCGCAGCATTTCCATGCGGAAGGGTTGACGCTGTACGCGCTGGGCCAGATCGACCTGGCGCACCGGGCGCGCATCGACGATCTGTTCTACGCGATCGCCCATGCGGTGAAATCGCGGCTCACCTACGACGAAAAAAGCCATCGCCCCCTGCTGGACGAGCTCAACGAACGCCTGGTCGACAAGTATTTCGTCAATTTCAGCGTGTTCGAATCGATGCCGGACGTGTGGGCGATCGACCAGGTGTTCCCGATCGTGCCGATCGAGCGCCTGAACGAAGTTCCCGAGCGGCGCGGCGTGATCGCCGACCTGACTTGCGATTCGGACGGCAAGATCGACACCTATGTCGAGAACGAGGACCTGGACTCTTCGTTGCCGCTGCATGCGCTGCGTCCGGGCGAAAGCTATCGGCTCGGCTTCTTCCTGGTCGGCGCCTACCAGGAGATCCTGGGCGACATCCACAACCTGTTCGGCGACACAGATGCGATCGAAGTGCGGGTGCAAGGCGACGGTCACGCTATCGCGCAGCAGCGACGCGGCGATACCACCGACGTCATGCTCGATTACGTGGGCTACAAGCTGGACGATCTGCGCAAGGCTTACCAGGACAAGGTCGCCGCTGCAAAATTGCCTGCGGACGAATCCGAGCGCATGAATGCGGCGCTAGAGGCCGGGTTGACCGGATACACCTACCTCGACGATACGCCGCTGGCTTGAGGTTGCGTTTTTAGCCGTCATTCCCGCGAAGGCGGGAATCCAGTGACTTTGCCTTGGCCTTAGCCCTCTCCCGCTTGCGGGAGAGGGTTGGGTGAGGGCGCACGGTATGGCAGGTAGCGCCGTCGGTATCTGGCGGCAGCGCTAAAGTCACTGGATTCCCGCCTTCGCGGGAATGACGGCTTAAAAAAGCAAAGCGACGCCTAAGCGTCGCGATGGATCTGGAATCCCGCAAACGACTGGCTCACCGGCATCACTTCCAGCCGGTTGATGTTCAGGTGCGGCGGCAGGTTGGCCACCCACCAGATCGTTTCGGCAATGTCTTCGCCGGTGATCGGATGCGCGCCTTCGTATAGCTTGTCCGACGCGCCCTGGTCGCCGCTGGTACGTACCAACGTGAACTCGGTCTCGGCCAAGCCGGGTTCGATCGACGTGACCCGCACGCCGGTGCCGTGCAGGTCGCTGCGCAAACCCAGCGAGAATTGGGTGACGAAGGCTTTCGTCGCGCCGTAGACGTTGCCGCCGGTGTACGGATAGCTGCCGGCGATGGAACTGATGTTGACGATCGCGCCTTTGCGCTCGATCAGGCCCGGCAGCAACCGGTGCGTCAACGCGACCAGCGCCGTCGCATTGGTGTCGATCATCTGCCGCCACTGCGCCAGATCGGCGCGCTGCGCCGGCGCGGTGCCGAGCGCGAGGCCGGCATTGTTGACCAGCACGTCGATATCGGCGAACGCGGGCGGAATGGCATCGATGGCCGCAAGCATCGCGTCCGTATCGCGGATGTCGAACGCAGCGGCATGCACGCGATCCGCGCCGTGGCGGTCGACGAACTGCCGCAGCCGGTCCGCACGGCGACCGGTGACGACGACGCGCCAGCCGGCGCTCGCGAAGCGTTCTGCGGCGGCGGCGCCGAAACCGGAGGTGGCGCCGGTGATCAGGATGGTCTTGTCCATGCCGCGATTCTAGAAGAAGGCGCTGGCCTTTGTGGGATGGCTTCTGTAGGAGCGGCTTCAGCCGCGAGCTCTTGACCCTTATGCCAGGGCTTGAAAAGCTCGCGGCTGAAGCCGCTCCTACAGAAGCCGCCTCGCAAGAAAGAGTGCCGGGTCACCAGAGATACGGCAGCAATCGTTTGGTTTCGCGCGCATAAGCGGCGTACTGCGCCGGAAACGCTTCCGACAGCACGCGCTCTTCGATGCGGATCCGCCACAGAAAGGCCGCGGTGACCGGCAGCACGACCATCGCCAGCGAGCCGAAGTTGCCCAGCGCCAACGCGAATCCGTAGAACGTCGTCAGCGAACCCGTGTACGAGGGGTGTCGCAGCCAGCGATAGGGTCCGTTACGGATCAGCTGGTGATCGGGACGGATCGTCACGTCGACGGTGAAATAGTCCGCGAGTACGCGCACCGCCCACCCGCGGAACAGCATGCCGCCGACCATCAGCCCCAGTCCGGTCCAGAACAGCGGCTCGCGCACGCCGGCAGGGAAGCGCAGCCAACCGCTATACGAAAACCAGGCCGCGAGCGCGATACAGCAATAAATGGTGATCAGCAACAACCGCAACGTGCCGCTGTCGCGCGTGCGCGCCGCATCGGACGAACGGCGCCGCCAGCCGAGCCAGAGTTCGCTGGCCAACCAGATCAGGCAAAGCGCGAAAAAAAGTTTGCTGGCCATCGTGGGCGGACCGCCGCGGCAGGTCCGCCCAGCCTACGCCTATGCGGCTTTCTTGGCCGCCTTCTTGGGTGCCGATTTCGCCGGCGCCTTCTCGGCCTTGGGCTCGGCCGGCTTGCGCTTGCGCCCGGTCGAAGCCTTGCCGTTGGTGCGGGTCTTGGTGGCGCGGTGCTTCTTCAGCATGTCTTCGGCCAGGACCACGTCCTCCGACAGGATGCCGGCCGCCTTGGCCACCGCGATCCGGGCTTCGGCCTTGTTCTCGTCGGGATTGGCCAACAGCAGTTCGCGGATCGCTTCGCGCACCGCGGCTTCGGCGCTGCTTTTCAGCTGCAGGTTTTCGCCCTGCCTGAACAGGGCCAGCAGAACGTCGACGACGGGCTTGATCAGGGCGGCTTCGATGACCATGACGGCTTCCTCTCTCTTGGGGAAGCATTGTCCGCGCAGGTCTTCTCAACGGCCGCGATGCGGTTTTGACGCGCGTCGCAAAGCGCGGATTCGAGCGCGTCGCCAACCCTGAGATCGCCGTAGGGTGGGCCTTGGCCCACCATTGCCATGTCGCGATCGTGGCTAAATCCCATCGGAAGGACGATAGCTGGGCTTCGCCCTTTATCCGTCGCGGATGTTGGACGGCGATGGTGGGCCAAGGCCCACCCTACGTCATTCTTCGGGCTTGGGACGGCGCTGCTCGAACATCCAGTCGCGCCACCAAGTGCCGAGGAAGACATCGCCCGCAACCGTGTGTTCCAGGCCGGCGTACTCGCGCAGGCGCACGTTTTCGCCGCCCGCCGCGCGGATCGCGGCGACCATCGCACGATCGGAATCGATCGGATTCTCGGTGTCGGCATCGCCGTGCAATACCCGGATCGGCAACGCTGTCAGCCGCGGAGCCGATGCGCGATCGGGTGCGATGCCGGAAATCGGCATCGCTGCCGCGAACAGGTCCGGCCGCAGCAGCGGGGCCAGCCAGGTGGCCGAGCCGCCCATCGAAAAACCGGTGACGTAGATGCGGCGCCGATCCACCGGATGTCCGGCGACGAACGCATCCACCATCTCCAGCGCGGCCGACAGCGCCGGCGTGCCGCGCGCGAGCTGCGGTTTGGCCGAATCGTCGTACTCGGCGCTGCGCGTCGGGAACTGCGGCACCAGCACGAACGCCTGATAGCGCGTACGCAGCTCCGGTGCGGCCCAGGTGCGCGCGAAGCCGTTCAACTGGCCGCGGTTGTCGTCGCCGATCTGGCCCGAACTGTGCAGCACCAGCACGAGCGGGTATTGCTTATCCTCGTCGGCGTTGGCCGGCGCGAGCCAGCGATAAGGGATGCGTACGCCGTTCTTGGCGCGGAACTCGCCTTCCGCGAAATCGGCGCCGGGCAGCGATTGCAGCACGGCCGGATCGAGCACCGGAGCGGCGTCGATGCGGTCGACGCCGGTGTCGACGGTGGCACAGGCGCCCAGCAGCGCGCACAGCGCCAGGGCCAGGCCGCGCGAGGCGGCGCCCGAAGAAGACATCGCCATCGTTTATTTCGCCTTGATCGCCATGGCGGGCAAGCCGCCGTTGCCGAGCTTGCCCTTGGCTTCGGCCAGCTCCGACGCGGTGCCGTACGGCCCCATGCGCACCCGGTAGACGGTCTTGTCTTTGATGACGGCCGATTCGACGCGGGCATTCAAGCCGAGCAATGCGATGCGGGCCTTCAAAGCTTCCGCATCGCCGGACGCGCCGAATGCGCCGGCCTGCAGGATGTAGCGCGCGTCGCTACCGGCTGCCGGACCGGCGGCGGCCGCAGTCGTCGCAGCGGCCGCCGTTGCGGGTGCGGTCGTCGTGGGCGCGGTGGTCGCCGGCGTGGCCAAGTCGGCCGCATCTTCCGACTGCGCGGGCTGCGCGGCGGCGGCGCGCTGCTGCCGGGCCTCTTCCTCGCGCGCGGTGGCGGCGAGTTCGGCGTCGGACATCTTGACTTCCTTGCCGGGCAGCAAGGTGTAGAAATCGTAGTCGGATTCGGCCGCCGCCTCCGGCTTGGCGCCGCCGTCGTTGCCGGCGTCTTCCGGCACCACCGCGTCGTTGTCGTCGCCGGCGCTGCTGGCCGCCGGCTGCGCATCCGGATTGGGCTTGGGACGGAAGAAACCGTCCTTGCCGTCGGACTTGAGCAGCTTGGGCGCCGCCAGGATCACGCCGATGGTCAGCACCACGCCGAGGATCAGCCAGGCCCAACCGGGGATGCCGTTGCCGCTGTTGCGCCGCGCCTGCGACTTGCCGCGTCTTGCTGCCATTGCTACATCGTCTCCGGGGCGCTTACGCCCAACAAATCCAGCCCGTTTTTAAGTACCTGGCGCGTGGCCGAGGCCAGCGCCAATCGTGCGTCGCGCGTGTCGGCATTGTCCACCAGCACCGGCGTGGCGTGGTACCAGGTGTGGAAGGCGTTGGCCAGGTCGCGCAGGTAGATCGAGATCAGGTGCGGTTCCAGCGCGTCGGCGGCGGTCTCCACCACTTCCGGATAGCGCGTCAGTTCCACCAGCAAGGCCTGCGAGGCGTCGTCGCCCAGCAGATCCAGGTGCGCCAGGCCGTTGGCCTGGTCGTACGCATAGCCTTTTTCGGTCGCCTGGCGCAGCAGGCTGCAAACGCGGGCGTGCGCGTACTGCACGTAGAACACCGGGTTGTCGTTGCTCTGCTGGCGCGCCAGATCGATGTCGAAGGTCAATTGCGAATCGGGTTTGCGCGCGATCAGGAACCAGCGCGTGGCGTCGCGTCCCGCTTCCTCGATCAAGTCGCGCAGCGTGAGGAAGTTGCCGGCGCGCTTGCCGAGTTTCACTTCCTTGCCGCCGCGCATCACCGTGACCATCTGGTGCAGCACGTACTCCGGATAACCGGCAGGAATGCCCGCATCCAGCGCCTGCAACCCGGCTTTTACCCGCATCAGCGAGCCGTGGTGGTCGGCGCCCAGTTCGGTGATCGCGCGCTTGTAGCCGCGCTGCCATTTCGACAAGTGGTAGGCCACGTCCGGCACGAAATAGGTGTAGGCGCCGTCGGACTTGCGCATCACGCGGTCCTTGTCGTCGCCGAAATCGGTGCTGCGCAGCCACAGCGCGCCGCCTTCCTCATAGGTGTGGCCGTGGGCGATCAGTTCGCGCACGGTCTCTTCCACCTTGTCGTCGGCGTACAGGGACGATTCCAGGAAATACACGTCGAAGCCCACGCCGAACGCGGCCAGGTCCAGGTTCTGCTCGCGGCGCAGGTAGGCCACGGCGAAACGGCGGATCGCCTCGAAATCGTCGGGATCCTTGGCGCCGGTCTCGGAGTGGTTTTCGAACTCGACGGTCTCGCCGTTCAGATAGGCGGTGGCGACGTCCTTGATGTAGTCGCCGCGATACCCGTCGGCCGGCCAGCTGGCGTCGTCCGGGCCCAGGCCCTTGGCGCGCGCTTGCACCGATTTGGCCAGGTTGTCGATCTGCGCGCCGGCGTCGTTGTAGTAGAACTCGCGCATCACCTCCCAGCCGTTGGCCGCGAGCACGCGCGCGATGCTGTCGCCGATGGCCGCGGCGCGGCCGTGGCCGACGTGCAACGGACCGGTGGGATTGGCCGACACGTATTCGACGCCGGCGCGGACGCCCTTGCCGGACGTATTGCGGCCGTAGCCTGCCCCGTCGGCGAGTACCTTGGCCACTTCGCGCTGGTAGGCCGCGGGGGACAGATGGATATTGATGAAACCCGGCCCGGCGATGTCGACCTTGGCGATATCGCCCGAGGCCGGGATCGCTTCGACCAGCTGCTGCGCCAGCGCACGCGGATTGCTGCGGGCGGGCTTGGCCAGCAGCATGGCGGCATTGGTGGCGAAGTCGCCGTGGCTGCGGTCCTTGGGTCGTTCGACCACGAAGTCGGGCGTGGCGGCATCGGCCGGCAGCGCGCCGGCGGAACGCAATTGGGCGATGCCCTGTTCGATCAGGGCGCGGAGCGGGGCTTTCACGGGCTCTCGGGAGGTGATGCGGGATGCGCGATTGTACGCGAGGAGGTCAGGGGCAGCGGTTCGGGCACCCGTGCACGAGGAGTCGCCTGTGCCGCGAGCTCCCCAACATCGTCATCCCGAACGCAGCGAGGGACCTGCTTAGCTTTAAGGCCGAACGCAATCGGTCTAGCAGTACCAATCGGTGGACAGATCCTCCCAGGTAGGATTGTTCGCTTGTATCAACGCGATCTTCTTCTACCGGCGCCAACCCTTGAGCTGCTTCTCTCTACCGATTGCAGCGAGCACGTTGTCCAAGGTTTCGTAATGCACCAGTCGCGTTATCCGGTAGCGGGCAGTATGCCCTGGCACCAGATGTTGGCGATGTTCGAAGATTCGGCGCATTAGATCGTTGGTGACGCCGATGTAGAGGGCGCGGGAGCGGCTCGCCGAGATATAGACGTGAAAGACCCGGTCAGTCATTGAGTAGGGGCGGCTGGAATCGAGGCGAATGGAGAAAAAACAGGTCCCTCACTTCGTTCGGGATGACGGAAGTGAGAGAACGGGGCTTTGTCGGCGAGCTCACACCCACCCCCGCGCCGCCAGCGACACCGGCGGGCCATCGCCGATCACGAAATGGTCGAGCAGACGCACATCCAGCAGTCCGAGCGCCTGTTTCAGGCGCGCAGTGACGGCGCGATCGGCCGCACTGGGTTCCGGATTGCCGCTGGGATGGTTGTGGCCGACGATCACCGCCGCGGCGTTGTGCGCCATGGCGCGCCGCGCGACTTCGCGAGGGTGCACCTCGCTGCTGTCGACCGTGCCGCGGAACAGTTCCTCGAAGGCGATGGCGCGGTTGCGGGTATCCAAGAACAACGCGGCGAAGACTTCGTGGCCATGGTGGCGCAGGCGCAGCGCGAAATAGCGGCCTGCCGCGCCCGGATCGCTGAAGGCGTCCCCGCGTTCCAACGTGCCGGCCAGGTGGCGGTTGCCCAGCTCCAGCGCGGCGGCCAGGGCGCAAACGCGCGCCGGGCCCAGCCCCGGCAATCCGGCCAGCGCCGACGGCGGGCGTTCCAGCAGCGCGCGCAGCGGTCCGTGCCGCGCGAGCAGGTCGCGCGCGGTGGCGACCGCATCCCGGCCACGCAAGCCCGAACCCAGGAAAATGGCCAGCAGCTCGGCATCCGACAGGCTGGCGGCGCCGCGGGCCAGGAGCTTTTCGCGCGGACGTTCGGGCGGGGGCCAGTCGCGGATGCGCAAGATCGAGGACTCTGTTTTGTGGACGCGCTTCACCCTATGGAGGCTTTTGGCCGCGCGGAATCGGGCGCCAGCGACCCATCGGGTAAGCTAGCGGCCTGTTTCGCCGTAGGAATCCGCGCCGCGTGGCATCGCTGACGGGACAACGAGTACTGCTGTGCGTCTGCGGCGGCATCGCCGCCTACAAGGCGGTCGAACTGGTCCGCCGCCTGCGCGACGCCGGCGCCCAGGTGCGCGTGGCGATGACCGAAGGCGCGCAGCACTTCGTGGGCACGGCGAGCTTCCAAGCGGTATCGGGCGAACCGGTCCGCACTTCGCTGTGGGACGCGGCCGCCGAAGCGGCGATGGGCCATATCGAACTGGCGCGCTGGGCCGACCGGATCCTGGTCACGCCGGCCACGGCCGATACCCTGGCCAAGCTGGCGCATGGCTTCGCGGACGACCTGGTCACCACGCTATGCCTGGCCACGACCGCGCCGATGACCGTCGCGCCGGCCATGAACCACCGCATGTGGCTGCATCCGGCCACCCAGGCCAACCTGGCTTTGCTGCGCGAACGCGGCGTGCAGGTGATCGGCCCGGTCGACGGCCCGCTGGCCGAGGGCGAATCCGGGCCGGGGCGGCTCAGCGAGCCCGAGGACATCGTCGCAGCCCTGGCCCAGGGCGCCGAATCCGGCGATCTCGCCGGCCTGCGCTTCGTGGTCAGCGCGGGGCCCACCTACGAGGACCTGGATCCGGTGCGCTACGTCGGCAACCGCAGCAGCGGCAAGATGGGCTTCGCGATCGCCGCCGCTGCCGCGCGCCGCGGCGCCGAAGTGGCGTTGATCGCCGGTCCGGTGCACTTGGCTACGCCGGCAGGTGTTCGCCGCACCGACGTACGCTCGGCCGCCCAGCTGCGCGATGCCGTGTTCGCCGCCTTGCCGGCAGACGTCTACATCGGCGCCGCGGCCGTCGCCGATTACGCGCCGCGCGCGGTGGCCGACAACAAGATCAAGAAGTCGTCCGACACGCTCGTCCTGGAACTGGTGCCCACGCCCGACACGCTGGCCGAGGTGGCGGCGTCGCCGTCGCGGCCGCGCTGCGTGGTCGGTTTCGCGGCGGAAACCCAAGACGTCGAAGCGCATGCGCGCGGCAAGCTGCAGAAGAAGCGCCTGGATCTGATCGCCGCCAACCGCGTCGGCGTGCAGGGCAGCGGCTTCGAGAGCGACGACAACGCCTTGACCGTCTATTCGCGCGAGGCCGCGCGCACGCTCGGCCCCGCGCCCAAGACGCGGCTGGCCGATGAATTGCTGGATCTGATCGCGGAGCGTTTGCGCGCATGAACGGACTGCAGGCCGCCCACCCGTTGGAAGTGAAACTGCTGGATCCGCGCTTCGGCGACGAATGGCCCTTGCCGGCCTACGCCACCGACGCCAGCGCCGGCCTCGACCTGCGCGCCGCGCTGGATGCGCCGTTGACGCTGGCGCCCGGCGATGCGGCGCTGGTGCCGAGCGGGCTGGCGATCCATCTCGCCGATCCGGGCCTGTGCGCCGTGGTGTTGCCGCGCTCGGGCCTGGGCCACCGCCACGGCATCGTGCTGGGCAACGGCACCGGCCTGATCGATGCCGACTACCAGGGGCCGCTGCTGATCAGCCTCTGGAACCGCGGCCGCGAGGCTTTTACGATGCAACCCGGGGATCGCATCGCCCAATTGGTGGTGCTGCCGGTGGTGCGCGTGGCGCTGCAAGTGGTGGAAGGTTTCGCCAGCAGCGCACGCGGCGAAGGCGGCTTCGGCCATACGGGTGTGCGATGACAGGGGAGTACCGATGACCGAGTCCGAAGCGCGTCGCTTCAACTTCGACGGCGCCATGCTGCGCCCGGCCTTGCCGTGGCTGATCGGCGCGCTGGCGTTGCTGGCCTTGTGGCTGGCATGGTCCGGCGTGCAGCAGTTCCGGGACGACGCCCGGCTGGCGTCGCTGACCGCCCAGCGCGATGCCGCAGCGGCCGCGGTGGGCAGCGCCATCGGGGGCGAAACCAAGCGCCTGCGCGACAAGCTTGCGCAGGCGCCGGTGCAGGCCGCGCTGCAAGCGGGCGATCCGCAGGCGGCTGCGGCCCGCATCGCCGCCGGCTGGCCGGGCTTGCTCGGCGCGGAGGTGGTGCCGGCCGATCTGCAGGCGGTGTACGACGGCCTGCCGAAAACCGGCTACGGCCGCCTGGCGACGATCGAATCCGCGTTGGCCAAGAAGGCGCCGGTCGCCCGCGTGGTTGCAGAGCACGGCAAGCCGCAATTCGTGCTGGCCGCGCCGGTCACGATGGGCGTGCAGGCCGAAGGCGTGGTCTACGCGCGGTTCCCGCTGACGAATCTGACCGCGAATTTGGCCGCCGCGGATGTCGACGACGACGATTACCTCGCCTTGCGCCAAGGCAGCTACACCGTCCTCGCGCGCGGCGACGAAACCTTGCAGAACAGCGCAGAAGCGCTGTCCGCCAAAGTACCCGGCAGCGACTTCCGCATCGCCGCCGCGGTGCCCGACGGCAGCTTCGCCCCGTGGGGCCTGAACGGCATGGCTTGCCTGATCGCGGCCGCGGTGCTCGCCGGGCTGGCGTTAGCCGCTTGGACGGCTTGGCGGCGTTGGGATCCCGCGCGCAGCGTTCCGGCCGACGTCGAAGAACAGCCGACCCTGACCCAGGCGCTGCAGGCGGCGCCGGCCGAACCGGAGCGCAAGACTATCGACGTGAAGGAAGCGCCCAAGCGCGCTGCGGTGATGATCGACCGCGGCATCTTCCGCGCTTACGACATCCGCGGCGTAGTCGGCGAATCGCTCGATCCGGGCATCGCCGAACTGATCGGACACGCCATCGGCTCGTCGATGCAGGAGCAGGGCCTGGCCGACATCGCGGTCGGGCGGGATGGTCGCCTGTCGGGACCGGAGATGGTGGGCGGCCTGATTGCGGGGCTGCGCAGGGCCGGCCGCAACGTCATCGACGTGGGCCTGGCGCCGACGCCGCTGATCTATTTCGCCGCCTATCACCTGCGCACCGGCAGCGCGGTGGCGGTGACCGGCAGCCACAATCCGCCCGACTACAACGGCTTCAAGATCGTGGTCGGCGGCGAAACCCTGTCCGGCGACGCCATCACCGACCTGTACGCCCGCATCGCCGACGGCCGCCTGTACGACGCGCCGGCGCCCGGCACGCTGCAGCAGCGCGACGTCAGCGCCGATTACGTCAACCGTGTGGCTTCCGACGTCCAGACCGACCGCCGCCTGAAAGTGGTGGTGGACGCCGGCAACGGCGCCGCCGGCGAGCTCGGTCCGCGCGTGCTGGAGGCGATCGGCGCAGAGGTGACGCCGCTGTATTGCGAAATCGACGGCAACTTCCCCAATCACCACCCCGACC
This sequence comes from Luteimonas galliterrae, assembly GCF_023374055.1. Lineage (NCBI taxonomy): Bacteria > Pseudomonadati > Pseudomonadota > Gammaproteobacteria > Lysobacterales > Lysobacteraceae > Luteimonas > Luteimonas galliterrae. The sequence goes on from NZ_JAMBEP010000004.1 coordinate 132,595, forward strand.
CCAGCGAGCCGCACAACCTCGAAGACCTGCAGCGCATGGTCGAGCGGCTCGATGCCGACCTGGGCATCGCATTCGACGGCGACGGCGACCGCCTGGGCGTGATCACCCGCGGCGGGCGCAACATCTTCCCTGACCGCCTGTTGATGCTGTTCGCCGCCGATGTGCTCGAACGCAATCCGGGCGCGGTGATCGTGTACGACGTCAAGTGCACCGGCGCGCTGTCGTCGTACATCCTGCGCCACGGCGGCAGCCCGCTGATGTGGAAGACCGGGCATTCGCTGATCAAGGCCAAGATGCGCGAGACCGAAGCGGAACTGGCCGGCGAGATGAGCGGCCACTTCTTCTTCAAGGAACGCTGGTACGGTTTCGACGACGGCATCTATTCCGCCGCGCGCCTGCTGGAGATCCTGGGTCGCCGCAGCGAAACGCCCGATCAGGTCTTCGAAACCTTGCCCGAAGGCCTGTCCACGCCGGAGCTGAAGGTGCCGGTGGCCGATCCGCATGCGTTCGTGGCGCGTTTCGTTGCGCAAGGCGAGTTCGAGGGCGCTCGCGTGTCCACCATCGACGGCCTGCGTGCGGACTGGCCCGACGGTTGGGGCCTGGTGCGCGCTTCCAACACCACGCCGATCCTGGTGCTGCGCTTCGAGGCCAACGATGCGCAGGCGCTGGCGCGGATCCAGGATGCGTTCCGGGCGCGGTTGCTGGCGTTGGATGCGGGCTTGGCGCTGCCGTTCTAAGCGCTAAACCCTGGCCGAAGCGACGGGCTTTGGCTTTCCTCCTCCTCGCGGCGGAGCGGAGGGAGCCGTGCTTTGTTGGATGGCGCGAAAAGCCGGCCCCTCTCCCTGGCCCTTCGGGCCGGTCCCTCCCCGCAAAGAGGGGAGGGAAAAAGCAGGGCGTGCTCCGGACGAATCGCGATAACGCGCGGGATCAGCCCGGAGTGTTGGTTTCCGCCGGCGCTGCGCCCGGCTCGGTCGCTTTCATCTCGCGGTAGCGCGCCACGGCTTGCTGTAATTGCGCGTCGATGGCGGCGCGCTCGCGCTGCTGTTTCTGGTGGCCCGCCTGCAGGTCGAGATAGCTAGTGCGGCGCGCGCGGATATTGTCGGCCAAAGGCTTGGACACCGGCTTGCCGGACAATTCGTTCTCGCCGGCCTGCTCCAACATGCGCAACAGGCTCTGGTGCAGGTTGTCCAGGGCCAGGCGCGACGATTTGATGGCTTCGTCGATCAGTTCGTAGCGGATGCGGTAGGCGCGGCGCAGTTCTTCTTCGGACGTGTAAGAGGCGACCAGCGCCAAGTCGCGCCGTTTTGCCGCTTCGGCGGCTTCGGCTTCGGCGGCCAGCCGCTTCTGTTCGGTTTCATGCTGGGCGCGTTCTGCGTCGTTCAGGGCGCGATCCACGCCGCCGATGCGCAGGCCGCTGCGTCCGCTCAGCTCGGTGCGCTCGCTATCCACGGCGCTGGCCGGCAGCGCGTCGCCGCAGACCTTGCGGCCGTTCTCGTTCCAGCAATAGAGCTTCTTGGCTGCCGCTGCCGACGGGGTCGGCTTGGACGGCTTAGGCGGTTTGCTCTGCGCGGCAACGCCCAAGGCCCACGACAACGCCAGCGCCCCTGCCAGCATCGGAAGAAATTTGTTCATGATCCGCCCCCGCCGTCCTTCGCTCGGTCCATTCGTAGCGGCATACGCAAGAGTCGGGCCATATGAGTTGCCTGCCGTCGCCAAAGAGGGCGTCCCGGCATCCTTACCAACGCGGCGCCGCAGATCAACCGGGCATGTCGCTGCCATAGGCCTCGCGGTAGGCCAGCAGTCGTGCGCGCTGCGCGGCCAGTTCGGGCGAAGCGCCGGCATAGGCCAGCAGATCGTCGAGGGTGGCGACCGAGACCACCGGCAAACCCTGTTCGATCGCGACAGTTTGTGCCGCCGAGCGTCGCGACACGTTCGGGTCGACGGCTTCCTGGCGGTCGAGCGCGATCGCGATGCCCGCGGCGGTGCCGCCGGCATCGGCGATGATCGCCAAGGCTTCGCGGATGGCGGTGCCGGCGGTGATCACGTCGTCGACGATCAATACGCGCCTGCCGGCCAGCGGCGCGCCGATCAGCAGGCCGCCCTCGCCGTGCGCCTTAGCTTCCTTGCGGTTGAACGCCAGCGGCAGATCGCGGCCGCGGCGCGCGAACTCGCAGGCCAGCGCCGTCGCCAGCGGAATGCCTTTGTAGGCCGGGCCGAACAGCACATCGAAGCCGATGCCCGCTTGTTCGATCGCGTCGGCATAGCAGCCGGCCAGCTCGGCCAGCGCCGCGCCCGAATCGAAACGGCCGGCATTGAAGAAATAGGGGCTGCTGCGCCCGGATTTGAGCGTGAACTCGCCGAAGCGCAGGGCGTCGGCGCGCAATGCCAGTTGCAGGAAGCGCGAGCGGTGATCGTCCATGTTGCGGATTATCCCATGCACCGGTCAGCCAAGGCGCGACTCTTCGAGGCTGCGCAGCATCAGGTGTTGCGGACCGGCGCGGCCGCCGAAATACAGTTCACCGGTGTCCACGAACCCCGCCTTGCGGTAGGCGCGGATTGCGCTGCGATTGATGCAGTTCACGTTCAACGCGAGCAGTTTGCGCTCGGGATGGCGCCGGCGCAGGTCGTCGCAGCACGCGGCGATGGCCAGCGTGCCGTAGCCGCGGCCCTGGCAGCGGCGATCGATCAGGAAGGAGCGCAGGCCGACGCTGGCTGCGATCGGCTGCCAAGCGACGATGGTGGGCGCGTAGTCGAGCCGGTAGAAGCCGATCACGCCGTCGCCGTCCAGGATCGCCATGGCGTCGCTGCGCGGATCGCGCTCGGCGTCGACCAGGTTGAAGGCGATATCGCCGACGAAGCTGTACTGCTCCGGCGCCACTCGCAGGGCCCGCACTTGCGCGGTCAGCTCGCGTGTGACCGGGGCGACGCGGATGGCCGGGGGGTCGGTCATGCTCGGATCGTAGCCCGGGTGGAGCCGTAGGCGATACCCGGGGAAACACGTCGCGACTCGACCCCGGGTATCGCCTTCGGCTCCACCCGGGCTACGCACATCGTGCGCAATGCCTACAATCGGCCTACGACCATTGCTCCGGACCGGCATGCGCATCATCAGCTTCAACGCCAACGGCCTGCGTTCCGCGGCCAGCAAGGGCTTCTTCGACTGGTTCGCCGCGCAAAAGGCCGACGTGCTCTGCGTGCAGGAGACCAAGGCCCAGGAACACCAGCTCGCCGGGCCGGAATTCCTGCCCAAGGGCTACAAGGCCTTCTTCAAGGACGCGATCACCAAGAAGGGCTACAGCGGCGTGGCCATTTACGCCAAACGCGAGCCGGACGAGGTGCGCAGCTCGCTGGGCTGGGCGCCGTTCGACGACGAAGGCCGTTACCTTGAAGCGCGCTTCGGCAACCTGAGCGTGGTTTCGTTCTACATCCCGTCCGGATCGTCCGGCGAATTGCGGCAGGGCTTCAAGTTCGAGGTGATGGACTGGCTGAAACCCATCCTCGACGAATGGTTGACCAGCGGCCGCGACTACGTCTTGTGCGGCGACTGGAACATCGTTCGCAGCCGGCTGGACATCAAGAACTGGACGTCGAACCAAAAGAATTCCGGCTGCCTGCCGCCCGAGCGCGACTGGCTCAACGGTCTGTGCGTCGAAGACAAAGGCTGGATCGACGCCTATCGCGCCCTCAACGCCGAAGGCCAGGACTACACCTGGTGGAGCGCGCGCGGTGCGGCGCGCGCGAACAACGTCGGTTGGCGCATCGACTACCAGATCGTGACGCCGTCGCTGCGCGACAAGCTCAAGGCGTGCTCGATCCATCCCGAGCCGCGATTCTCCGATCACGCGCCGTTCGTCGTGGATTACGAGCTATAGGCACCGGCGCAGCCGTTATCCGGGGCTTTGCGCAGCCTGCTTGACGTCCTGTTCGACGATGGAAGCTTCCACCAGCCCGCTGCGGATCATCCAGGCGTAGAGGAATACGCCGGGCAATGCGATGACGGTAGTCAGCAGGTAGAAGTTCACATAGCCCATCCATTCGATCAGCGCGCCGGCGGTGGTGCCGGTGAGGAAGCGGCCCACGATCGATGCGGCGGCCGACAGCAGCGCGAATTGGGTGGCCGTGAACGACAGGTTGCACAATGCGGACAGATAGGCGACCACCACCACGCCGCCGATGCCGCTGGCGAAATGCTCGAAAGCCATCGTGAAGGCCAGGAAAGCGTTGCTATGGCCCAAGTAGGCCAGGTACGCGAACGACAGATTGGACACCGCCATCAGCACCAGGCTGAGCAGCACCGAACGTTTCATGCCCATGCGCGCATACAGGATGCCGCCGACGAAGATGCCGACCAAGTAGGCGACGAAGCCGATGCCGACATCGTAAGTCGCGATTTCGGCGTTGCTGAAGTTCAGGTCGTTGAGCAGCAGGCGCAAGGTGAGGTTGGCAAGCGTGTCGCCGATCTTGTGGAGCAGCACGAAGAGCAGCACCAGAAAAGCGCCGCGGCGGCGGAAGAATTCGGCGAGCGGGCCGACGACCGCGGCCACGGCGGCGGCAACGCCGCGCTTGGGCGTCGGTTCGCGGTGCCGTTGCGGCTCGCCCAGCCAGAAGCCGACGAAAACCGCCGGCAATACGAAGACCGCGCACAACAGATACGCACCGCTCCAGCCCAGGCGCTCGGCGACCAGCAACGCCAGCGCACCGGCGCTGACCGAACCTATCCGCCAGCCGTATTGCGACATGCCCGAGCCGACGCCGAGCTGCTGCGGCGACAACAACTCGATGCGATAAGCGTCGATGACGATGTCGAAGGTCGCGCCGGCCACGCCCAGAGCCACGGCAGCCACCGCCACCGTGCCCAGATGCGCGCTCGGATCGCTCAGCGCCAGGAAAGCGAGCGCCGCCACCACCAGCACTGCCGACAGCCACAGCCACGATCGTCGCTGACCGAAGCGTCCCAGCAGCGGCAGGTGGAAGCGGTCGACCGCCGGCGCCCAGAGGAATTTGAAGTTGTAGGCCAGGAAGGCCAGGGAAAACGCCGTGACGCTCTTCTTGTCGATGCCGTCCTGCGCCAGGCGCGTGGTCAGGGTGGCGCCGATCATCGCGTAGGGAAAGCCGGAGGATATCCCCAGCAGCAGCGCCCCCAACGGTGCGCGTTCCAGATAGGGGCCGAGCCAGTTGGACCAACGGCCGGTGCGCGCAACGGAGGAAGAGGTCGTCATGCGGGCATGCTAACCGAGCGTTGCCACCTTTGGGCCGTGCTGCGGATGTCTAAGCCGGATAAACCACGCCCAACACCCGCGGTCCCTTCGCGCCGCTGACGCTAGGCAAATTCCCCGGCCGTCCCGCCAGCGTTTCGCGCGCCAGCCAGGCGAAGCCCATCGCTTCGACGAAATCCGGATCCAGGCCGTAAGCCGCGGTCGATTCCACGGCCACCCCCGGCAGGCGCGCTGCGATGCGTGCGAGCAGCACCGGATTGCGCACGCCGCCGCCACAGACCAGCACGCGCCGCGTCTGCGGTTGCGTCGCGAGCAAGGCGTCGGCGACGGTGGCGGCGGTCAGTTCCAGCAATGTCGCTTGCACGTCCTGCGGCGCGAATGCGCCATCGCCGATCCGGGCCTGCGCCCATTCGAGGTGAAACTGTTCGCGCCCGGTGCTTTTCGGCGGCGGCAGCGCAAACCATGCATCGTCCAGCAAGCGCGTCAGCAGCGCCTCGTCCACGCGCCCGCTCGCGGCGAAGGTCCCGTCGGCATCGAAGGCATGCCCGATATGGCGTTCGCACCACGCATCGAGCAACGCATTGGCCGGACCGGTATCGAAGCCGCGCACGTCGCCCACGCGCGGCAACAGCGTGAAATTGGCGATCCCGCCCAGGTTGAGCACGGCGCGGTCTTCCCGGTCCGAATGCAGCATCGCGGCATGGAAGGCCGGCATCAGCGGCGCGCCGTGTCCGCCGGCGGCGACGTCGCGGCGGCGGAAATCGGCGACCGTGGCGATGCCGCTGCGTTCGGCGATCGCGTTGCCGTCGCCGAGTTGCCAGGTGAAGGGGAATTCCGCTTCGGGCCGATGCCGCACCGTCTGCCCGTGCGAACCGATCGCCCGCACCTGCGCGGGCGTTACGTCCGCCTCGCGCAGCAGGCGCGCGGCCGCTTCGGCGAAGGCCAGCGCCACTTGCACATCGAGCGAGCCGATCGCATCCAGCGAAACCGTGTCCTGTCCCTGCCCCAACGCGATCAACCGCTCACGCAGCGCCGAATCCCATGCATAAGTGCGACCCAACACCAACTCGCAACGCGCCCGCTGTTCTTCCCCCTTTGAAAAAGGGGGATTGAGGGGGATTTGCTCTTGCTCTTGCGCCATCCGCACCAACGCAGCATCGATGCCATCGGCGCTGGTGCCGGAAATCAGGCCTAGATAAAGCGACGCGCTGGGCGTGGACATTGGGGATGGCCGAACGAAGACCGGCCGATGTTAGCAACCGGCCGTTCGTAGGTGCGGATTCATTCGCACGCTTTCGATCCGGGAGCGTGCGAATGAATTCGCACCTACAAGAGCCGTCCGCTCGGGCGATCAGCCCTTCTTGGGAGGCGCAGGCTTGGCCACCGTCGCCACCCGCTTGGGCTCGGCGTAGATGATGTTCTCGACGGTGCGGATCTTGGCCAGCGCGCGGCTGGTCTCGACGCGGAAGCTGGCCAGCTGCTTGCCGCTCAGCGGCTCCGGCGGCGGCATCGTGATCGACAGCGGATTGCGGTGCACGCCGTTGATCCGGAATTCGTAGTGCAGGTGCGGGCCGGTGGCCAGGCCTGTCGAGCCGACGTAGCCGATCACCGTGCCCTGCGGAATGCGCTGGCCCGTGCGCACCTTGCCGAAGCGCGACATGTGGCCGTACAGCGTGGTGTAACCGCGGCCGTGGTCGAGGATCACCGCATTGCCGTAGCCGCCCTTGCGGCCGACGAACTGCACGCGCGCATCGCCGGCGGCCATGATCGGCGTGCCGGTGCCGGCGGCGTAATCCACGCCCTTGTGCATGCGCATCGAACCGAGCACCGGATGGCGGCGCGAACCGAAGCGCGACGTCAGCCGCGCATAGGGGATCGGCATGCGGATGAAGGCGCGTTGCAGCGGACGACCTTCGGCGGTGAAGTATTCGGGCTTGCCGTTGCGCACGTAGCGGAAGCCGCTGTGCAGCTTGCCGTCCACGGTGAACGCCGCGGCCAGCACAGGACCGGTCTTGACCAGCTCGCCGTTCTGCCAGGTCTGCTCCACCACCACGCTGAAACGGTCGTCGGCGCCGACGTCCGAATCGAAGTCGATGTCGTACTTGAAGATGTCGTCGGTCAGCGCGTTGATATTGGAGCCGGTGAGCCCCGCCTTGCGCGCCGAGCGGAACAGCGACTTGCCGACCTTGCCGCTGAGCACGGCGGTGCGCACGTCGGTTTCCTTGGCGACGACTTTCTCTTCGATCTTTTCTTTGCCGATCAGCAATTCGACCTGCGTCGTCTGATCCTTATTGAAGCGCATCGCACGCAGTTGTCCGTCGACCGGCAGGTCGAAGGCCAACTCGGTACCGGGCTTGAGCTTGGTCAACGTGCCCTTGACGCCGGGGTGCGACAGCACGCGTTGCAATTCCGATTTCGGAATACCGAGCTCATCGAACACATGGCTCAGGGTCTCGCCGCGTTCGATGCTGACGATCTGCCAGCTGTCGCCGGCATGGCCGCGCAACTGCGCCAGGCTCAGCGGCGGCAATGCCAGCGCGAGAGAAGTCTGCGGCAACGCCTTGGGCGTCTGCATCGCGTTGGAGAAACCCGGCACGATCGCTGCGACGAGCGCGCCAAGCGTGGCGAACAGGCTGGCGTGCAGCCAATGACGGCGCGTCCAGCGACCGTCGAACCCGGTGGGTAATTTCGCCAGCACCTTCCGGTGCAGGGCGGCTTCGCGTAAAAGCATCAGACGTTCGCGTCGTTCGCCGCCGCTGCCGGATTTCTTCATGTTCTTATCCCGGGGCCCATGTGTGACGGGCGCGTAACGTCCGTACCATAATCACGCGAACTGCAGCCGTCAAATGCCTGAAACGACTGGTTTTTTTGACGCGCGACACCGATTAACCTTTATTTAATACAAACTTCACACTTCGCCCTATTCAGCTTTTTCCCGGAAAGACGCCGTGCCCACTCAAAACGCTCTCGACCTGATCGCCCGCGGCGCCGACGAAATCCTCAAGCGCGAGGAGCTCGAAGCGCGGCTCAAACTGGGCCGCCCGCTGCGCATCAAAGCCGGTTTCGATCCGACCGCACCGGACCTGCATATCGGCCATACGGTGCTGCTCAACAAGATGCGGCAGTTCCAGGATCTGGGACATCAGGTGATTTTCCTGATCGGCGATTTCACCGGCATGATCGGCGACCCCACCGGCAAGAACGTCACCCGCAAGCCGCTCACGCGCGAAGACGTCGAAGCCAACGCCCGCACCTACGCCGATCAGGTGTTCAAGGTATTGGATCGCGGCAAGACCGAATTGCGCTTCAATTCCGAGTGGTTCGGCGCCATGAGCGCCGCCGACATGATCAAACTCGCCGCGCAGCACACTGTGGCGCGCATGCTGGAGCGCGACGATTTCGCCAAGCGTTATGCCTCGCAGCAGCCGATCGCGATCCACGAATTCCTGTATCCGCTGGTGCAGGGCTACGATTCGGTGGCTTTGAAAAGCGACGTCGAACTCGGCGGCACCGACCAGAAATTCAACCTGCTGATGGGCCGCGGCCTGCAGGAGCATTTCGGCCAGCCGCCGCAGATCGTGCTGACCATGCCATTGCTGGAAGGCCTGGACGGCGTGCAGAAAATGTCCAAATCCCTCGGCAATTACATAGGTATCGCCGAACCTGCGATCGACATCGTCGCTAAGACCATGAAGATCGGCGACGACCTGATGTGGCGCTGGATCGACCTGCTCAGCTTCGAAATCGGCATCGATGAGGCCAAGCGTCTGCAGGCCGATGTCGCGGCCGGCGCGCTGAATCCGCGCGACGTGAAACTGCGCTTGGCGCGCGAACTGGCCGCGCGATTCCACGATGCCGCCGCCGCGGACACCGCGATCGCCGGTTGGCACGCGGTGGTGCGCGGCGAAGGCGACACTTCGCTGCTGCCGCTGACCGAGATTGCGGTGCCTGCGGAAGGCCTGCGCACGGCCGCGCTGCTCAAAGCCGCCGGTTTGGCGGCCAGCAATACCGAAGGCACCCGGAAACTGGCTGAACGCGCCGTTCGGGTGGACGGCACGGTGATCGAGGACGCCCAACGGGTCTTTGCGCCCGGTTTCGAGGGCGTGATCCAGGTCGGCAAGCGCAATTTCGCCCGGGTGAAGCTGATCGCGGCGGCCTGAACCCGCCTTCAGGATTCTCAGAAAACCCTGCAAAAAAAGACATGCGGCGCGTGGCGCCCAATCCGGGGTGTCGGGCCCGGAATTTTTTCGGTTCCGGGAGTTCCCAAACGGCCGATCCGCCTGCTATTATTTTCGACCCGCTGCCCGGGAAGTTTCACCGCCCGGGGCCAAGCAGACGGACCGAAAAAATCTCGATTCGAGGTGTTGACGGACCGGAATTTGGCTGTATAGTGGGCGGCTCGCTGAGGCACTGGCCTCGCGGGAAATGGGGATCGGCGCTGAGGCCAATTCCACGATCTTTGACAGTGTGCGCAGGTGACTTGTGCGGGCGTCTGGCAGGTGGATGACTGTCCATTTGCAGGGCGTTCGAACAGAGTCTCCAAATCAATTCAAATGCAGAAATGCAAGCGAGTGGTTCTGGAGCTCGGTGACGACGACTGCACTCAAAAAATTGGCCCAAGTCCTTCGGGACGGAAAGCCGAAAAACTTAAGTGAAGAGTTTGATCCTGGCTCAGAGTGAACGCTGGCGGTAGGCCTAACACATGCAAGTCGAACGGCAGCACAGAGGAGCTTGCTCCTTGGGTGGCGAGTGGCGGACGGGTGAGGAATACATCGGAATCTACCTTTTCGTGGGGGATAACGTAGGGAAACTTACGCTAATACCGCATACGACCTTCGGGTGAAAGTAGGGGATCGCAAGACCTTACGCGGATAGATGAGCCGATGTCGGATTAGCTTGTTGGCGGGGTAAAAGCCCACCAAGGCGACGATCCGTAGCTGGTCTGAGAGGATGATCAGCCACACTGGAACTGAGACACGGTCCAGACTCCTACGGGAGGCAGCAGTGGGGAATATTGGACAATGGGCGCAAGCCTGATCCAGCCATACCGCGTGGGTGAAGAAGGCCTTCGGGTTGTAAAGCCCTTTTGTTGGGAAAGAAATCCTGTCGGCTAATACCCGGTAGGGATGACGGTACCCAAAGAATAAGCACCGGCTAACTTCGTGCCAGCAGCCGCGGTAATACGAAGGGTGCAAGCGTTACTCGGAATTACTGGGCGTAAAGCGTGCGTAGGTGGTTCGTTAAGTCTGATGTGAAAGCCCTGGGCTCAACCTGGGAATGGCATTGGATACTGGCGGGCTAGAGTGCGGTAGAGGATGGCGGAATTCCCGGTGTAGCAGTGAAATGCGTAGAGATCGGGAGGAACATCTGTGGCGAAGGCGGCCATCTGGACCAGCACTGACACTGAGGCACGAAAGCGTGGGGAGCAAACAGGATTAGATACCCTGGTAGTCCACGCCCTAAACGATGCGAACTGGATGTTGGGTGCAACTTGGCACTCAGTATCGAAGCTAACGCGTTAAGTTCGCCGCCTGGGGAGTACGGTCGCAAGACTGAAACTCAAAGGAATTGACGGGGGCCCGCACAAGCGGTGGAGTATGTGGTTTAATTCGATGCAACGCGAAGAACCTTACCTGGCCTTGACATGTCCGGAATCCTGCAGAGATGCGGGAGTGCCTTCGGGAATCGGAACACAGGTGCTGCATGGCTGTCGTCAGCTCGTGTCGTGAGATGTTGGGTTAAGTCCCGCAACGAGCGCAACCCTTGTCCTTAGTTGCCAGCACGTAATGGTGGGAACTCTAAGGAGACCGCCGGTGACAAACCGGAGGAAGGTGGGGATGACGTCAAGTCATCATGGCCCTTACGGCCAGGGCTACACACGTACTACAATGGTTAGGACAGAGGGCTGCAAACCCGCGAGGGCGAGCCAATCCCAGAAACCTAATCTCAGTCCGGATCGGAGTCTGCAACTCGACTCCGTGAAGTCGGAATCGCTAGTAATCGCAGATCAGCATTGCTGCGGTGAATACGTTCCCGGGCCTTGTACACACCGCCCGTCACACCATGGGAGTTTGTTGCACCAGAAGCAGGTAGCTTAACCGCAAGGAGGGCGCTTGCCACGGTGTGGCCGATGACTGGGGTGAAGTCGTAACAAGGTAGCCGTATCGGAAGGTGCGGCTGGATCACCTCCTTTAGAGACTAAAGACAGCTAATTGCTTGTCAGACGTCCGCACAAGTGACCTGCATCCAGAGTTCCCGGTGAAAACACCGAGGAATCGTCCCCTTTCGGGGCCATAGCTCAGCTGGGAGAGCACCTGCTTTGCAAGCAGGGGGTCGTCGGTTCGATCCCGACTGGCTCCACCATCTGGCACGGAAACATTGGGTCTGTAGCTCAGGTGGTTAGAGCGCACCCCTGATAAGGGTGAGGCCGGTGGTTCGAGTCCTCCCAGACCCACCATTCTCTGGATGTAAATAGCGCACACAAAGATTAGAGACAGCCCGGCGCTGAGGCCGGTGTTGTGTTCTTTTAAAATTCGTGACGTAGCGAGCGTTTGAAGAGAGATTCTTACAACGTGTCGTAGAGGCTAAGGCGGAGTGCCGTAAAAAGCACTCTTACATTTGAAGTTGTCGTTGATATTCGCGTTCTGCGGTTTGTACCCGCAGGCACAGACGACCTCGAGGCGACTTGAGGTTATATGGTCAAGCGAATAAGCGCACACGGTGGATGCCTTGGCGGTCAGAGGCGATGAAGGACGTGGCAGCCTGCGAAAAGTGTCGGGGAGCTGGCAACAAGCTTTGATCCGGCAATGTCCGAATGGGGAAACCCACTCCGCAAGGAGTATCTATGAGTGAATACATAGCTCATGGAAGCGAACCCGGTGAACTGAAATATCTAAGTAACCGGAGGAAAAGAAATCAACCGAGATTCCCTGAGTAGCGACGAGCGAACGGGGACTAGCCCAAAAGTTTGCATGGTTTTAGCAAAACGGCCTGGAAAGGCCGGCCATAGACGGTGACAGCCCAGTATGCGAAAGGGCCATGCAGATGAAATTGAGTAAGGCGGGGCACGTGAAACCCTGTCTGAATATGGGGGGACCATCCTCCAAGGCTAAATACTCCTGACCGACCGATAGTGAACCAGTACCGTGAGGGAAAGGCGAAAAGAACCCCGGCGAGGGGAGTGAAATAGACCCTGAAACCGTGTGCGTACAAGCAGTAGGAGCCCGCAAGGGTGACTGCGTACCTTTTGTATAATGGGTCAGCGACTTACTGTTCGTGGCGAGCTTAACCGTATAGGGGAGGCGAAGGGAAACCGAGTCTGATAAGGGCGCATAGTCGCGGGCAGTAGACCCGAAACCGGGTGATCTAGTCATGCCCAGGGTGAAGGTCGGGTAACACCGACTGGAGGCCCGAACCCACTCCCGTTGCAAAGGTAGGGGATGAGGTGTGATTAGGAGTGAAAAGCTAATCGAACCCGGAGATAGCTGGTTCTCCTCGAAAGCTATTTAGGTAGCGCCTCGCGTGAATCTTCTTGGGGGTAGAGCACTGTTATGGCTAGGGGGTCATTGCGACTTACCAAACCATGGCAAACTCCGAATACCAAGACAGACTGCGCGGGAGACACACGGCGGGTGCTAACGTCCGTCGTGAAAAGGGAAACAACCCAGACCCACAGCTAAGGTCCCAAATTTATCGCTAAGTGGTGAACGATGTGGAAAGGCATAGACAGCCAGGAGGTTGGCTTAGAAGCAGCCACCCTTTAAAGAAAGCGTAATAGCTCACTGGTCGAGTCGGTCTGCGCGGAAGATTTAACGGGGCTAAGCGATAAACCGAAGCTTGGGGTGCATCACTTTGTGATGCGCGGTAGAGGAGCGTTCCGTACGCCTGCGAAGGTGGATTGAGAAGTCCGCTGGAGGTATCGGAAGTGCGAATGCTGACATGAGTAACGATAATGCGGGTGAAAAGCCCGCACGCCGAAAGCCCAAGGTTTCCTTGCGCAACGTTAATCGACGCAGGGTGAGTCGGCCCCTAAGGCGAGGCAGAAATGCGTAGTCGATGGGAAGCTGGTTAATATTCCAGCACCTCGCATAAGTGCGATGGGGGGACGGAGAAGGTTAGGTCTACCGGGCGTTGGTTGTCCCGGGGAAAGGAGGTAGGTGTGGATCTTAGGCAAATCCGGGATCCTCTACACCGAGCACCGAGACGAGCTCATTAGAGCGAAGTGACTGATACCACGCTTCCAGGAAAAGCCCCTAAGCTTCAGCTTATGCAGACCGTACCGTAAACCGACACAGGTGGGTAGGATGAGAATTCTCAGGCGCTTGAGAGAACTCGGGTGAAGGAACTAGGCAACATGGCACCGTAACTTCGGGAGAAGGTGCGCCCTTTTTGGTGGCTACATGCGTAGCTGAGCTGAGAGGGGCCGCAGTGACCAGGCCGCTGCGACTGTTTATCAAAAACACAGCACTCTGCAAACACGAAAGTGGACGTATAGGGTGTGACGCCTGCCCGGTGCTGGAAGGTTAATTGATGGGGTCAGCCGCAAGGCGAAGCTCTTGATCGAAGCCCCAGTAAACGGCGGCCGTAACTATAACGGTCCTAAGGTAGCGAAATTCCTTGTCGGGTAAGTTCCGACCTGCACGAATGGCGTAACGACAGCGGCGCTGTCTCCACCCGAGACTCAGTGAAATTGAAATCGCTGTGAAGATGCAGCGTTCCCGTGGCAAGACGGAAAGACCCCGTGAACCTTTACTATAGCTTTACACTGAACGTTGAGTTCTTCTGTGTAGGATAGGTGGGAGCCTATGAAACCTTGGCGCTAGCTGAGGTGGAGGCAACCTTGAAATACCACCCTGAAGTGCTTGACGTTCTAACCTGGCTCCGTAATCCGGAGCGGGGACCGTGTATGGTGGGTAGTTTGACTGGGGCGGTCTCCTCCCAAAGAGTAACGGAGGAGCACGAAGGTACGCTCAGCGCGGTCGGACATCGCGCACTGTGTGCAAAGGCATAAGCGTGCTTGACTGCAAGATCGACGGATCAAGCAGGTACGAAAGTAGGTCTTAGTGATCCGGTGGTTCTGAATGGAAGGGCCATCGCTCAACGGATAAAAGGTACTCCGGGGATAACAGGCTGATACCGCCCAAGCGTCCATAGCGACGGCGGTGTTTGGCACCTCGATGTCGGCTCATCACATCCTGGGGCTGTAGTCGGTCCCAAGGGTATGGCTGTTCGCCATTTAAAGTGGTACGCGAGCTGGGTTCAGAACGTCGTGAGACAGTTCGGTCCCTATCTGCCATGGGCGTTGGAGATTTGAGAGGGGCTGCTCCTAGTACGAGAGGACCGGAGTGGACGAACCTCTGGTGTTCCGGTTGTCACGCCAGTGGCATTGCCGGGTAGCTATGTTCGGAAGCGATAACCGCTGAAAGCATCTAAGCGGGAAGCGCGCCTCAAGATGAGATCTCCCGGGACACAAGTCCCCTAAAGGAACCATCAAGACTAGGTGGTTGATAGGCTGGGTGTGTAAGACGGGCAACCGTTTGAGCTAACCAGTACTAATGATCCGTGTGGCTTGACCATATAACCTCAAGTGGCCTTGAGCCGAAGATGACACGTTGATGTCTCTCGCCTCGACCAGCCCGCTACGTCACGAACCCTATGCAAGACGGCGCGACTCCGTTTTTTTGGAGCCCGCGACGCTTCACCGTCTTCCTGGCGACTTTAGCGCTGTGGCACCACCCGATCCCATCCCGAACTCGGAAGTGAAACGCAGCTGCGCCGATGGTAGTGTGCATTTAGCATGCGAGAGTAGGTCATCGCCAGGTTCTACCCCAAAAGCCCGTCCGCAAGGACGGGCTTTTTCTTTGTGCGAATCGCAATGCGTCCGCGTCTGCCAGGTTTCGGCGCTCGGTGCGCGGCTCAACGCTGAAAACGCTGGTTTTTATGGGGTTTCGCCACTACCTGCCAATCGTCTTCGTAAACGATCACGCCCGGATCTGCGGTACGAATCACTTCGACATGGCATCCATGCGAGTCGAGCAGACGCTTCAACGACCACATGCGTTGAATGGCCTCCAAGGCGCCGCTCTTGAACCAGGAAATAGCACGCCGGTGTTCGGCCTCGCCGAGCAAAGACGGAAGAGGAAGATGCTCGTTGAACCACGACAAGCAAGCATTCAACTCCACGTGCTCGGTTGCCGTAAGCGGGCCCTCGTCCCTCAGGGTATGCGCGGCGACCAGGATGCCTTGGTTGCGCCCTGAATCCCGATCAATGGCCAGTACGGTAAACCGGATCAGCATCAGCCGCCGACGCGCATGATCGCCAGCACCATGAGCGCGAGTACGCTGACGAATCCCACTCCCCAGACCAGGCTGCGCCAAACCGCGAGATTGGCCAGGTAGAGGAACCCGTGGACGATGCGTGTCGCGATGAAGACCAGCGACAGCGCGCTGATCATGATGGGGTCGATGCCGACCGCTTGCGCCATCAGCACCGCTGCGGCGAACGGCGCAAACGCTTCGAAAGCATTGAGCTGCGCCGAATTGGCGCGATGCGCGCGCGGATTGTCCTGTTTCGCCAACCAACCGCGCGGATCGCGGTTGTCGTAGCGCTGGCCGCTGGCTTTGGAGATCGAGACCCACAGATACGGCAGCAGCGCCGCGATCAGGATGCAGAGGTAGGGGATGGTCATGTCGCGACTCCGTGGGGTCGGCCCCTAGCGTAGCGCAACCGTCGGTCGCCGAGCTCTGCTGTTCTTCCCCCTTTGAAAAAGGGGGATTGAGGGGGATTTGCTCTTGCCTCTGCGGTTAGCCGTGCTCATGAAGCAATAGCAACAGCAAGAGCAAATCCCCCTGTGTCCCCTTTTTTCAAAGGGGGAAAAAGCAAAAAAGACCGCGGCTCGTGCCGCGGGCTTATCGGAAGCGCAAACTTCGTTACTTGCTCTGCATCATCTGATCGCGCGCGGCCTTGAAGGCGTTGCCGGCGTACCAATTCGGCCACTTGTCCGAGCCCGCCAGTTCGCGGCCCACTTCGTACACGGCGGCCAAATCGTCCATCGTGCCGTCGAGCTTCCACGTCGCCGCATCGTATTCGTCGGCCGGCTTGTGGTAACGGTTGTCGCCGTAGTCCTTGCCCGCGGCCTCACCCGCCGCAACGCCGCCTTCGACCAGGTCGTTGCCGCCGTCGACGTACAGCGCCGGCACGCCGGCCTTGGCGAAATTGAAGTGATCCGAGCGGAAGAAGCCGCCGGCCTCCGGATGCGCTTCCGCATGCAGCTTGCGCCCCTGTTTGTCGGCGATCGGTTTGAGCACGTCCTCCAATTCCGAACTGCCGAAACCGACCACCGTAATGTCGCGGGTCTTGCCGGCCACCGACATCGCGTCGATGTTGACCACCGCCACGGTCTTGGCGAGCGGAATCGCCGGGTGGGCGACGTAGTACTTGGAGCCCAGCAAACCCGATTCCTCCAGCGTCACGGCCAGGAACACCACCGAACGCCGCGGCTTGGGTTGCTGCGCGGCGAAGGCGCCGGCGACTTCGATGATGCCGGCCACGCCGGTCGCGTTGTCGATCGCGCCGTTATAGATGTTGTCGCCGGACTCTTCCGGATGCTTACCCAGATGGTCCCAGTGTGCCATGTAGACGATCGCTTCGTCCGGATGCTCGCTGCCCGGCAGCACGCCGATCACGTTGCGCGACTGCTTCTCGGCGACCTTGCTCTTCAAGTCCAGCGACAGCGTCGCCTTGAGCGGTTTGGCCTTGAAACCGCGCTTATTCGCGGCCTTGTATTCGGCGGCCAGATCCAAGCCAGCGTCGGCGAACAGCTTCTTGGCGACATCGGCGGTGATCCAGCCTTGCGCCGGCAAGCGCGGCGCGGGGTCGTCCGCCGCGCGCAGGTCGAATTGCGCGCCCGACCAGGAACCTCGCACCACCTCCCAGCCGTACGAAGCACCTTCGGTATCGTGGACGATGATTGCCGCTGCGGCGCCTTGCCGCGCGGCTTCCTCGAACTTGTAGGTCCAGCGCCCGTAGTAGGTCATGCGCTTGCCTTCGAACAAGGACTCGTCCTTGCTGTGGAAGCCGGGATCGTTGACGAACATCACCACCGTCTTGCCTTTCACGTCGACGCCAGCGTAGTCGTTCCACCTCTGCTCCGGCGCGTTGACGCCGTAGCCGACGAAGACCAGGTCGCTGCCGTCGATCTTCACTTCGTTCTTGCCGGTGCGCGTGCCCATCACCATGTCGGTGCCGAATTTCAGGTCGTAGAGCTTGCCGTTGGCGTCGATCTTCAACGTGGTCGATTCGTCGGCGGTGGTCTCGGTCATCGGCACGGTCTGGAAATAGCTGTCGCCGTTGCCCGGCTTCAGGCCGATGCGTTCGAACTGCGCCTTGATGTAATCGACGGTCTTGTCCTCGCCCGGGCTACCGGGGCCGCGGCCTTCGAACGCGTCCGAAGACAGGGTCTTCACCAGCTCGGCGAAATCTTCGGCGCGAATCGTGGGGTCGAAGGCATGGGTCGGCGCGGCCGGCGCGGCCGCCTGCGGCGCGGCGGGCTCGGCCGCAGGAGGAGCTTCGCGCTGGCAGGCCGCCAGCGTCGCGAGCGCGATCGCGCTCAACAGCAAAGGGCGCAGCATCGGGAATCCTCATGGGAACGGAATGCCGATTCTACGTCCCACGGCGGGCGGCGAAAGGTGCCATTGGCGACCTTCCGTCTTGGGAGCGGCTTTTTGTAGGGGCGGCTTTAGCCGCGAGCTTTCCCAGCCGCTCTGATCCGACAAGAGCTCGCGGCTAAAGCCGCTCCTACAAAAAGCCGCTTTTACGAAGAGCGAAGGCCGAGCCTCATTCTTCGGGCGCGCGTTCGCCTTCGTACGGCACGGCCGTGGCGCCGGTCACCGGGCCGATTTTCGCGGTCTTGTGCACGTACAGCTTGACCTCGCGCTCGAACACCAGCGATCCGTCGACCACGGCATCCGGCCCGATGATGATGCGCGGCGGTCGGCGCTTGCCGAAGCTGATCGGCATCCAGCTGCTGGTCGGCTTTTCGACCTTGATGCCGCCGCGCACATGCGAACCGACGCCGACGGTGATGTCGCCGTTCACGGTTTCGATGTCCTTGCCCAGATCGGTATCGACCAGGCCGATCGAACCATTGACGGTGCTGATGCCGCCCGTGACGCGGCCGCCGCGATCCACGAATATTTCGCCGTTGACCGTTTCGATGTGGCCGTCGACCTGAATGCCATGCTCCGCCCGGATGCCGCCGTTGACGGTGCCCAGGTCGCGGGTTTGCGCGCGCTCGGCGACTTTAATGCTGCCGTTGACCGTCTGCGCGCTCTCGACGCGGGCGCCGGCTTCGATGCGGATGCTGCCGTTGACCGTTTCCAGGTCGCCGTAGGCCTGGCCGGCATTGGCGGTGATGCTGCCGTTCACCTTGTTGACGTCCTCCTGGGCGGCGGCCGGACCGGCGCCGGCGATGCCCAGGGCGGCGGCGAGCGCGAAAGCGAGAGGAAGGCGCGGCATGGGGTCTCCTGAAAGGCCGGCGAACCGGCATCTGATGCGTCGGCCGGAAGCTTAGGCCGCTTCGTTACAATCCTCGACTGTCGTTAGTCACTGGGACTGTCGTCTTGCCGCAGCCGACGTTTAAACCAAATGCCGCCCCGCCCAAACCGGTGGTCCTGCTGATCCTGGACGGCTGGGGCCACCGCGACGATCCGGCCGACAATGCCCTGGCCCAGGCCGAGCTGCCGAACTGGCGGCGGTTGTGGTCTGGTTCGCCGCACACGCTGATCCATACCGAAGGCCGCCACGTCGGCCTGCCGGACGGGCAGATGGGCAACTCCGAGGTCGGGCACATGAACCTCGGCGCCGGCCGCATCGTCTACCAGGACCTGACTCGCGTCGACGCGGCGATCGAAGATGGCAGTTTTTTCGCCAATGCCGAACTGCGCGCGGCATGTGCCGACGCCAAATCTTCCGGCGGCACGCTGCACGTGATGGGCCTGCTCTCGCCCGGTGGCGTGCATAGCCATGAGACGCACATCTTCGCCATGCTCGACCTGGCCAAGCGCGAAGGCGTCCCGCGCGTGGCCGTGCATGCCTTTCTCGACGGCCGCGACACGCCGCCGCGCTCGGCCGAAGCCAGCCTGCGCGCGCTGCAGGCGCAATGCGAAAGGCTCGGCAACGCGCGCATCGCCACCGTCAGCGGCCGTTATTACGCGATGGATCGCGACAAGCGCTGGGACCGGCTGCGCAAGGCCTGGGATGCGATCGTCGAAGCGCAGGCCGAGCACCGCGCCGCCGGCGCGCTGTCCGCATTGCAGGCGGCGTATGCGCGCGGCGAAAACGACGAATTCGTATTGCCCACCGTGATCGAAGGCGCGCAGCCGATGCGCGACGGAGACGCGGTGGTGTTCATGAATTTCCGCGCCGACCGCGCGCGCCAGCTGGCTGCCGCCTTCGTCGATCCGGGTTTCTCGGGATTCGAAACGCGCCGCCCCAAGCTGTCGCGCTTCGTCTGCCTGACCGAGTACGACGCCAGGCTGCCGGCGCCGGTGGCGTTCGCGCCGGACGACCTGGCGCATACCTTGGGCGAAATCGTGTCCGCGCAGGGCCTGAAGCAATTGCGCATCGCCGAGACCGAGAAGTACGCGCACGTCACTTTCTTCTTCAGCGGCGGCCGCGAGGACATGTATCCGGGCGAGGAACGCATCCTCGTCCCCAGCCCGAAGGTCGCCACTTACGACCTGCAGCCGGAAATGAGCTGTCCGGAACTGACCGCGAAACTGGTCGAGGCGATCGCTTCGGGCAGGTTCGACGTGATCGTCTGCAACATCGCCAATCCGGACATGGTCGGCCACAGCGGCGACCTGCAGGCGGCGATCGAGGCGGCGCAGGCGGTGGATGTCGCGCTCGGCGCGATCGACAACGCGGTGCGCGCCGCGCACGGCGCGCTGCTGATCACCGCCGACCACGGCAACCTGGAGATGATGCGCGATCCGGTCACCGGTCAGCCGCACACCGCGCACACGGTCGGCCCGGTGCCGTTCGTTTACGTCGGCGACCGCGATGCGTCGCTGCGCGACGGCGGCGCCTTGCGCGACGTGGCCCCGACCGTGCTCGACCTGCTCGGCCTGCCGGCGCCCGCCGAAATGACCGGGCGCAGCCTGTTCGCCGGATGATGCCCGCGCGCGCGCGCCTGCTGCTGCTCGCCGCGCTGCTGGCGGCCGGCGCGGCGCCGGCCCAGAGCAGCCGCGAGACCGAGCGCAAGCTCGAGCGCGCGCGCAGCGAGCTCAAGAGCATCGCCTCGGAACGGCGCAAGCTGGAAGGGCAGCGCGGCGCCGCCTCGCGCGAGCTGCGCCAGGCCGACGAACAGGTCGGCCAGTCCAGCCGCACGCTGCGCGAAACCGAATCCGCGCTGGCGCGGCAGGCCGCCGCGTTGGCGGAACTGCAGCAGCGCCGCGACGTGCTGCACGGCAGCCTCAATGCGCAGCGCGAGGAGCTCACGCGCCTGCTGCGCGCGGCCTACAAGCTCGGCGGCGATGCGCCGCTGAAGGTGCTGCTGGCGCAGGACCGCGTCGCCGATGCCAGCCGCGATCTGGCGTACCACCGTTATCTGCAACGCGACCGCGCGCAACGCGTCGCTGCGCTGACCGCGGACCTGCGCGAGCTGGACGACCTGGAACGCGACATCGTGCAGAAGCGCGAACAGCTCGACGACACCCGCGAGAACAAGCGCAAGGAACTGGCGGCCCTGGAAAAACAGCGCCGCGAGCGCGCCGCGTTGATCGCCCAGCTCGACCAGCGCTACAAGGACCGCAACGCCAAGGAAAAAGCGCTCGGCCGCGACGTGAAGGCGCTGGAACGCCTGCTGGCGCAATTGCGCGCCGCGGCCGCGCGCGCGGCCAAGGAGCGCGAGGCCGCGGCGGAACGTGCGGCCAGCCGCAGCCCGTCGTCGTCCGGCGCGAAACGGGCGCCGGTGCGCGTCGCGGCGACGGCGCCGATCAATGTGGGCGGCCTGGGCTGGCCCGCCTCCGGCGCGCTGTTGGCCGGTTACGGCGGCACCATGCCCGACGGCCGCAGAAGCGAAGGCGTGCTGATCGGCGCATCGGCCGGCAGCCCCGTGCGCGCCGTCGCCGACGGCACGGTCGTGTACGCGGAATGGATGACCGGCTACGGCCTGCTGCTGATCGTCGACCACGGCAATGGCTACATGAGCCTGTACGCGCACAACGACGCGCTGCTCAAGGACGCCGGCGACGCGGTCAAGCGCGGCGACGCGCTCGGCAGCGTAGGCAATTCCGGTGGCCAGGGCCGTCCGTCGCTGTATTTCGAGCTGCGCCGCAACGGCCAGCCGGTCAACCCCGACGTCTGGCTGCAGAAACGCTGAACCCACAGGGCAGGACGCATAATCGGCCCGAACCCGCGTCCCCGGGCGCGGTCCAAATCCCGAACCGCCGCCGAATCTGGAGTTGCCGCATGCGTTTTCGTCCTATGCCCGCCGCCGCGCTCGGCCTGCTGCTATGGCCCGCCTTCGCCTTGCACGCGCAGGAGCAGGCCCAGCAGGACGAAGCCGAGCAGCAAACGCTGGAGATCGCCGCCAGCGACGACCCCGATGCCGTGGAAACCGCCACGTCGAAAGTGCCGCTCGACGAGATCCGCCGTTACGTGGCGGTCTACAACGCGGTCAAGCAGGCCTATGTGGATCCGGTCGACGACAGCAAGCTGATGCATTCGGCGGTGCGCGGCCTGCTCAACGACCTGGATCCGCACAGCGTCTATTTCGACAAGGACGACGCCAAGGAATTCGACGAGGCCACCACCGGCGCCTACGACGGCATCGGCGTCGAGCTGCAGCAGCTGCCCGACAACACCTACCGCGTGGTGTCGCCGATCGACGACACTCCCGCCGCGCGCGCGGGACTCAAGTCCGGCGACCTGATCGTCGCCATCGACGGCAAGCCGATCGACGGCGACGGCGGCTCCACGCCGTTGCGCGGCAAGCCGGGCACGTCGGTGAAGCTGAAGATCGTGCGCGCCGGCGTCGCCAAGCCTTTCGACGTGACCGTGACGCGCGAGAAGATCCGCGTCGCCAGCGTGCGTTCGCGCATGCTCGAGCCCGGCTACGGCTATATCCGCGTCAGCACGTTCCAGGCCGACACCGCCGCCGATTTCGTGCGCCAGCTCGACAAGCTCAACCTCGACGCGGGCGGCAAGCTGCGCGGGCTGGTGCTCGACCTGCGCAGCAACCCGGGCGGCTTGCTGACCGCGGCGGTGCAGATCGCCGACGAACTGCTCGACAGCGGCAAGATCGTCAGCACCCGCGGCCGCATCGCGATCAGCGACGCCGAATTTTCCGCTACGCCGGGCGATCGTTTGAAAGGCGCGCCTGCGGTCGTGCTGGTCGACGCAGGCTCGGCCAGCGCCTCGGAAGTGCTGGCCGGCGCGCTGCGCGACAACCACCGCGCGCGCGTGGTCGGCAGCCGCACCTTCGGCAAGGGCTCGGTGCAGACCGTGCTGCCGCTGGACAACGGCGATTCGGTCAAGCTCACCACCGCGCGTTACTACACGCCCAGCGGCAAATCGATCCAGGGCGTGGGCATCGCGCCGGAAGTGGTGCTGAAGCCGGAGAAGAAGCCCGGCGACAAGGCGGATGCGGACCTCAGCTATACCGAAGCCACTTTGCCCGGCCACCTGCGCGGCGACGACGAAGGCAAGGAAGGCTTCTCCGCCGGCGACGTGCTCGACGGCGATGCGCCGATCGCGTCGGCGCTGGCGGAGCTCAAGAAACCGGTCGCCAGCGCCACCTCGAAGCCGGCCGGGAAAGGTTGATCGTAGGCTGGGTTGGCTTCACCAACCCAGCTTGACGAGTCATCGGCACGGCAGAGCTGGGTTGGTGAGGGTAACCCAACCTATTTCGCTAGCCTTCAGGCCGAAAAATCGAGGCAGGGGCTTGACAATTGGGGATATATCACCATAATCGGGTGACATAACCTCACCAGGTGAGTCCTATGGGCCTCAGCGCCAGGCAACTTCCCGACACCTTGCCCGACTTGGGCGACGAAGCCGTGCGCCACGACCTGGCCCGCGTGGTCGCCGCCCTGCTCGAGAAGTGGGCTCTGCCCACCGAGGCCCAGCTCGCCCTGCTGGGCATGAGCCCGGAAAGCCGCAAGGTGCTGCCGCAGTTCCGCCGCGGCGAGCGCGCGCTGCCCAACACGCGCGACACGCTCGACCGCGCCGGCTATCTGCTCGGCATCCACAAGGCCCTGCGTCTGCTGTTCCCGGAAGACGAAGCCTTGCGCTACGGCTGGGTGCGCCGCCGCAATCGCATGTTGGACGGCAAGGAACCGTTGCAGGTGATGCTGGACGAAGGCCTGGTCGGCCTGGCCCGCATCGCCCGCTTCGCCGATTTCCAGCGCGGTCAATAAGCGGTGTCGTTGTACGACACGCTGACCGATTTCGACGGCAGCGTCTATCGCAACATCGTCTCGCTGCGCAGCACCGAGCATCTGTTCGACGATCTGGTTCCGGACGCGGCCGGACAGAACGCCGCCATCGCCGCGGACATGCGGATGAAACCCGGCACGCCGGGCGTGATCGACCGCGGCTTCGAATATTCGCAGGCCATCGCTTACCCGTTCGCGAGCGACAAGACCGTCGCGAGCCGCTATGGCGACGGCAGTTTGCGCGTCTGGTACGGCGCGTTGGAGGAAGACACTTCGATCGCGGAAACTTGCTGGCATTCGCTGCAGCAGCTGCGCGCCATCGAAGGCATCGACCGCCCGGTCGTGCGCTACCGCGCCATGTACCGCGTCCGTGCGCGCGGCTTGTTCCTGGAACTGCGCGGCAAGCAGCACGAGCATCCGGAGCTGCTGGACGAGGACTACGCCGCGACGCAAGGCATCGCCAAGCATGCGGCCGGACAGGGTCTGCAAGGCTTGCTGTATCCGGCCGCGCGCTGGCCGGACGGCAGTTGCCTGGCCGCGTTCCGGGCGGAGCCGTTATCGGATCCGCAACTGATCTACTACCTCACTTACCGCATCGATGCCGTCGCCGATACGGTGACGATCGAGCGCAAGCCGGGCGTGGTGGATCGCGTGTTGCGCGCTGCCCAGATGCGCCGCAACCGCTGAAACGGCGTCTCGTATCCGCTCAATGTCCGACGTGCGATCCGAAGCCGCGCGTTTGCCCGCGTACTTCGCCGCCCGGGAACGTGGTGGAATGCACGTTGACATAGGCTACGCCCGCGCGCATCGCGGCGATCAATTCGGCGAATTCTCCTGCGGCGATGCCTTGTCCGCCGGGGCCGACTACATTCGCCGATTGCAGCACGCCGCTGACCTGGCCCGACTGCGGGCAGATCGGCGCCAGTCCGGTCGGATCGGGATTGGCGGAGGTCTGGCACAGGAACACGCTGACGCCGCCGTTGACGCCGCGCTGGCCGAAATGGATGTGCGCTTGGCGCACTTCGCCCTGCAAACCGTCGTACGACAGTTCGTAAGCGATAGTGCCGGCACGGTCGTTGATGAAGGCGCGGAACCGGCCCTGTGCCGTCGAGGACACCGACGGCACTTCTTCGAAACCGCGCAGCGGGATGATGACGACTTCGGCGCAGGCCAACACGGGCACGGCGCACAGCGCCGCGCCCAGCAGGGCGCGCGACCAGATAGGGGTACGTTTCATGGCATCTGCCTCGGGGGAAGGCGGTGGGCCGGAAAGCGAAACCGGCGCCGGAACGCTAAGTCGCGTGGCGTTTCAGATCGGTGAAAGAAAGCTCGTGACGTCGTGTCGTCCGACGAGTGGTAGTGATGACAGGCGTGATCGTCGCGCAGACCTATTCAGCGTGCGGCCCATAGCCCTCTCCCGCTTGCGGGAGAGGGTTGGGAGAGGGCGCGCGCCAATGCCAGATAGCGGCGGGCACCGCATTCAGGCCGTTTTTTTCGACACGCTTCTACTGTTTGACGCGATCTGAAAATTCGCGCGCCATCACCCCAGCCCCGCTCCGCGCCCCGGCCCGCGCTTCCGCGCGGGCGCTCAGCTGCACGCGCGGCGGTGCCGCGCAAGCGTGTGCAGCGTCGCCCCGCAAGCGGGAGAGGGAGCTTTCATCGCGGCTTGGCCGGCAACGGAAACGGCGTGACGACCTTCTCGCCCGTCTCCGCATCGCGGATCACCGCCTGCCCTTTCTTCTCGACTTCCTCGATGCGGATGATGCTTTGCATCGGCAGGTGCAACACGCGCGTGCCGCCGAACTCGTCGCGCAGGCGTTCCTCGGTGGGATCCACGACCAGGCCTTCGTGCACGTCGAACACGAGATCCGCGATTTCGGTGAAGCCCCACAACGCGCCGCTGGCGACCTTGCGCGCGTACAGCTCGTACACCTTGCCGTGGTTGTGGAACGTGACTTTGTAGAGCGCCTTCGCCATGCCGGAATTATAGGCGCGTCAGTAGCCCTGCCGCTGGCGCATGCGCCGCGCGATCGAAGCGCGCATCACCAGCGCGAAGGCGCCGCCGAATGCGAAGCCGGCCAGGTGCGCGGTCCACGCCACCGCGCCGTAGGCCGGGCCGATGTAGGTGAACACGATCTGCAGCACCACCCAAATGCCGATCAGCAGCGACGCCGGCGCGCGCACGAATTCCAGGAACAGACCCAGCGGCAGCACCACGCCGAGCTTGGCGCGCGGAAACAGCGCCAGATAGGCGCCGATCACCGCCGAGACCGCGCCGCTGGCGCCGATGATCACCCGGTCCGGCGCGCTGATCGTGAACATCGCCGCGAAGTTCGCCGCCGCGCCGCCCAGCAGGAACAACGCCAGGAACCGCCATGAGCCCATCGCCCGCTCGGCGGGCAGGCCGAAGATCAGCAGGAATACCAGATTGCCCAACAGGTGCGCCCAATCCGCATGCAGGAACAGCGCGGTCAGCAGGCGCAGGCCGCGCTCGTGATCGAAAGCGCCGCGCCAACCGCCTGGCGCATCCAGGCCGCCCGACAGCACGCCCCAGTCGATCAGCAACGTCCGGTGGGCAGCGTCCGGTCGGGCGATCACCCACAGAAAGGCCGCCCACAGCGCCACCAGCAGCAGGGGCGTGGCCCAGCGGACGGCATTTCTTTGGCGGGAGGGAATGGTGACGAACATGCGGCGGAGATTATGGGCCGGACCCGTACTGAAGGCTGGAAGAAGGATAGTGCGGTAGACGCCTGATTCCATACGGGTTTCCGCAGAATCGTATTGTTAGCATAAGGTTAAAAGACGAGGTATATTGCATACGGCGACGTACGTCGGGAGGGGAACCGGCGCGGCGAAGCAGGGAAGCATCCGCTTCCTGACCTGCGCGACGCAGGCAGCCTTTTTTTATTTGCCCCGGAGAGAACGTACATGCAAAACCAGAATTTCGCGCGCGTCACCGCGCTCGCACTCGGCATCGCCGGCGTGCTGGCGTTCGGTCAAGCCCAGGCTTCGGGCTTCCAGATCAAGGAAAACAGCACCAAGGCGCTGGGCCGCGCATTCGCCGGTTCGGGCGCCGCCAGCGGCGACGCTTCGGTGGTCTCCAACAACCCCGCTGCGATGTCCACCTTCAAGCAGAGCACCGTGCAGGCCGACGTCGCAGTGATCGACCTGACCGCCGACTTCACCGGCAGCGGCCGCACCGCCTTCGGCACGCCGATCAGCGGCGGCGACGGCGGCGATCCGGGCGATGCCACCGCAGTGCCGTCGATTTCCGCGATCTTCCCGGTCGGCGACACCGGCATGACGCTGGGCGCCCAAGTCAGCGCACCGTTCGGCCTGAAGACCGAGTACGAGCGCAACTGGGTCGGCCGCTACAACGCCGTCGAATCCGACGTGAAGACCGTCGACGTGACCCTGGCCGCTTCGTTCGACTTCGGCTCGGAAGTTTCGTTCGGCGTAGGCCTGATCTACCAGCGCGCCGAAGCCACGTTGTCCAACGCGGTCGACTTCGGCACCCTGCTGGCCGCGGGGGGCGTGCCCGGCTTCGCGCCGCAGAACGCCGACGGCTTCGCCGAAGTGAAGGGCGACGACACCGGCATCGGCTGGACCATGGGCATGCACATCCATCCGAACGAGCGCACCTCGATCGGCTTCACCCACCGTTCCGAGATCGACCACGATCTGGAAGGCAACGCCAACTTCACCGTGCCGTCCAACGCCGCAACCGTCCTCGCGTTCGCCGCTCCGGGCCAGTTCATCGATACCAGCGCGCTGGCCGCGCTGACCACGCCTGCAGTCGACACGATCAGCGTGTCCTACGGCCTGACCGACAACTTCACCCTGATGGCCGACTTCTCGCGCACCCAGTGGAGCTCGATGAAGAACGTCACCATCCAGTTCGGGTCGAACCAGGCCGATTCGGTCGAAGATTTCGACTGGAAGGACACCGGTTTCTGGTCGCTGGGCGCCGAATGGGACCTGAGCGAAGCCTTTACCCTGCGCGCCGGCTACGCGGAAGACCAGTCGCCGACCAAGATCGAAACCCGCACCCCGCGCCTGCCCGATGCGGACCGCCAGTGGGCCTCGATCGGCCTGTCCTGGAAGGTCAGCGATGCGTTCGAGGTCGATGCCGCCTACACCCGCATCTTCGTCGACGATCCGAAGATCGAAAACATCTTGTCGAGCAGCAGCAGCACGCTGACCGGCTCTTACGATGCGGACGTGAACATCTTCGGCGTTTCGGCGCAGTACAAGTTCTGATCCGGCGCGACACGCAACAAGAAAAAGCCCCGCTTCGGCGGGGCTTTTTTTCGCCGTTACGGCGCGTACCGGCGCAACGACACGCGGTCGCGGCCGCTGGTGCCGTGGCGGTCGTTGGCCGGTTTGAAGCGGTCCAGGTCCAGCGCGATCACGGCGATAGGGGATCGCCCGGCAGGCGATCGATCCGCGATTGCAATTCCACTTCCAGGCCGCGCCGGTTCAGCAGGCCCATCGACGAGACTTGTTTCGCTGGGGCTTTCGCATGGGTGGATTCTCTCCCCGGATCGAGTCCGGGGAGGGGCGACGGGAAAGCGGACTTACTCGCCCAACGTCAGCAGCGAGGCATTACCGCCGGCCGCAGTGGTATTCACCGTCAGCGTCTTCTCGGTGGCGAAGCGCGGCAGGTAATGCGGGCCGCCGGCCTTGGGGCCGGTGCCGGACAGGTTCTGGCCGCCGAACGGTTGCACGCCGACCACCGCGCCGATCTGGTTGCGGTTGACGTAGATGTTGCCGACGTTGGCGCGCGCGGCGATGCGGTCGATGGTGTCGTCGATGCGCGAGTGGATGCCCAGCGTCAGGCCGTAGCCGGTGGCGTTGATCGCATCGACGACCCGATCCAGTTCTTCGGCCTTCCAGCGCAGCACGTGCAGCGCGGGGCCGAAGTTCTCGCGGGTGAGCTGCGACAGCGACTGCAATTCCCAAGCGCGCGGCGCGAAGAACGTGCCGTGCTCGGTGCCGGGCCCCAGCTTGGCTTCGGCGATCAGCTTGGCGCTGCCCTGCATCTTGCCGGCGTGCTCGTCGAGCAGGCATTTGGCGTCGTTGTCGATCACCGGGCCGACGTCGGTCGACAGCAGGCCCGGATCGCCCACCGTCAGTTCGGCCATCGCGCCGGCCAACATGCCGATCACCTT
Source organism: Luteimonas galliterrae (assembly GCF_023374055.1). NCBI lineage: Bacteria > Pseudomonadati > Pseudomonadota > Gammaproteobacteria > Lysobacterales > Lysobacteraceae > Luteimonas > Luteimonas galliterrae. The sequence goes on from NZ_JAMBEP010000004.1 coordinate 161,420, forward strand.
GTCGGCGATGTCGTCCTGCACGTACAGCACGCGCGCGGCCGAACAGCGTTGGCCGGCGGAAGTGAACGCGGACGACAGCGCATCCTTGACCAGTTGCTCGGGCAGCGCGGACGAATCGGCGATCAGCGCATTCTGGCCGCCGGTCTCGGCGATCAGTACGCCGATCGCGGCGTCGCGCGCGGCCAACGCCCGGTTGATGGCGCGCGCGGTGTCGGTGGAGCCGGTGAAAGCGACGCCGGCCACGCGCGGATCGCGGGTCAACGTCGCGCCGACGGTGGCGCCGTCGCCGGGCAGGAACTGCAATACGGCTTCGGGCACGCCGGCTTCGTGCAGCAATTTGACTGCGGCGTAGCCGATCAGGTTGGTCTGTTCGGCCGGCTTGGCCAGCACCGCGTTGCCAGCGGCGAGTGCGGCGGCGATCTGGCCGGTGAAGATGGCCAGCGGGAAATTCCACGGACTGATGCAGACGAACACGCCGCGGCCCTGCAGTTGCAACGTGTTGGATTCGCCGGTCGGACCGGGCAGCGGCTCCGGCGCGAACAGCTTGCGCGCCTGGCCGGCGTAATAGCGCAGGAAGTCGACCGCTTCGCGCACTTCGGCCACGCCGTCGGCGATGGTCTTGCCGGCTTCCTTGGTGCACAGCGCGATGTATTGCGGCATGCGCTGCTCGAGCAGGTCGGCGGCGTGCTCCAGGATGGTGGCGCGCGATGCGGCGGGCATGCGGTCCCAGGCCGGTTGCGCGGCGACGGCGTTCTGCAGCGCTTTCTCCACGGTGGCCGCATCGGCGGCCTGCCACTGGCCGACGGTCTGGCGGCGGTCGGCAGGATTGGTCACGGCGATATCCGGGCCGGCGGCTTTCGCGCCCGGCACCAGCGGTTCGGCGCGCCAGTTCGCGGTGGCGGCGTTGACCTGCTGCGCCAGTTCGCGCAGCTGGTCGTCGTTGGCAAGGTTGATGCCCATGGAATTGTCTCTCTCGAAGCCTTGCGACCGGTACAGATCGACCGGCAGCGGAATACGGGGATGCGGAATGGATTCGAACGCGGCGACGGTTTCCACCGGATCCCGGATCAGGTCGTCGATGGCCACGTCTTCGTCGGTGATGCGGTTGACGAAGCTGGAATTGGCGCCGTTTTCCAGCAGGCGCCGCACCAGGTAGGGCAGCAGGTCTTCGTGCGAACCCACCGGCGCGTAGACACGGCAGGGCACGTCGAGGCGATCCTTCGGAATCACTTCCGCATAGAGATCGTCGCCCATGCCATGCAGCTTCTGGAATTCGAACGGCGGTGCGCTTAAGCCCCTCTCCCGTTGGGAGAGGGGTTGGGGCGAGGGTTCGGAGTACGACGAGCGTTCCAGCTCGCGTCGCTCCGCCGTACCCTCATCCGCCCTTCGGGCACCTTCTCCCGAGGGGAGAAGGGAGAGCGAAAGGCGATGTATCGCCGCGATCGTATGCGCATTATGCGTAGCGAACATCGGATAGATCGCATCGCTCGCCTGCATCATTCGCCTGGCGCAGGCGAGATAAGACACGTCCGTATTCGGCTTGCGGGTGAACACCGGATAGCCGGGCTGCCCATCCACTTGAGCGCGCTTCACTTCCGAATCCCAGTACGCGCCTTTCACCAGCCGCACCGGAATGCGGCGTCCGGTCCTGCGCGCCAGGTCGGCCAGATAGTCGATCACGTACGGCGCGCGCTTCTGGTAGGCCTGCACCGCCAGGCCGTAGCCCTGCCAGCCGTCGAGCGATTTGTCGGCGTAGGCCGCGGAGATCACATCCAGCGACAGTTCCAGGCGATCGGATTCCTCGGCGTCGATGGTGAAACCGATGCCGTAGGACTTGGCGATCTGCGCCAGTTCCAGCACGCGCGACGTCAGTTCGGCCAATACGCGCTCGCGCTTGGCGTGTTCGTAGCGCGGATGCAGCGCGGACAGCTTCACCGAGATGCTGGGGGCGGCGAACACGTCGGCGAACGGGCCGCTCTTGCCTATGGCGTGGATCGCGAGCCGGTAAGCATCGAGATAGCGCAGCGCATCCTTCGTGGTCAGCGCGCCCTCGCCGAGCATGTCGAACGAGTAGCGGTAGTGGGCGTTGTCTCCCTTGCGCGACCGCGTCAGCGCCTCGTCGATCGTGCGCCCCATCACGAACTGGTGACCCATGATCCGCATGGCCTGGCGCACCGCCAGCCGGATCACCGGCTCGCCGACGCGGCCGACCAGGCGCTTGAAGGCGTTGTGCACGTCGCGTTTGGTGTCGTCGGCCAGGTCGACCAGGTGCCCGGTCAGCATCAGGCCCCAGGTGGAGGCGTTGACCAGCACCGAATCGGACTGGCCCATGTGCTTGCGCCAGTCGGCTTCGCCCAGCTTGTCGCGGATCAGGCGGTCGGAGGTGCCCTGGTCGGGGATGCGCAGCAGCGCCTCGGCCACGCACATCAGCAGCACGCCTTCCTCGCTGCCCAGGTCGTACTGGCGCATGAAAGCCTCGATCGCGCCCTGATCCTGCGCGCGGGCGCGGACGCGGCGCACCAGCTCCGCGGCGGTAGCCTGGATCGCGGCGCGGTCGGCATCGGGCTGCCGGGCCTGCGACAGCAGTTCGGCCACGTGCGCGGTTTCGTCGCGGCTCCAGGCCGCGGTGATGGCCGCACGCAGCGCAGAAGGCGGGGCGGGGAGTTCGGACGAGAGGATTTGGGTCACGATGGCATCGGCGGACGCAAGACCGCAGATTCTAGCGTTTGCGCGGGTTTCGCGGCAGTCGCGCGAGCGCGTACGGCACCGTCTGGCTTGCCCGAGAAGGCCCTCGGGAGCTACCATTTCGCAGTTTTCCGCGGTCGCAAGCCCGTTCACCGTCCGATCCGGCCGCCCTGCGCGCCGGTTGCGGCGGTCGTCGGCTGCGGACGCTCCATACCGACGACGACAGTCCTGTAAATCGGGGTCTAGGCAAAGATGAATCTAGCGCGTGCGATGCGATGGGGAATGTTGGCGGCTTTGATGCCCTGCTTGGCGTGGGCGCAGCCGCACGATCCGCACCGCTGGCAGTTGAACATGCGGAAGGGCGTGACCCATACCGCCCAGATCGCGTGGGAATCCCACATGATCGTGCTATGGATCTGCGTGGTGATCGGCGTGCTGGTGTTCGGCGCGATGTTCTACGCCATGTTCAAGTTCCGCAAATCCAAGGGCGCGGTCGCCGCGCAGTTCAGCCACAACACCACCGCCGAGATCATCTGGACGGTGGTGCCGGTAGTGATCCTGATCGCGCTGGCGTGGCCGGCCACGGCCAACCTGATCAAGATGTACGACACCCGCGATTCGGCGATGACGGTGAAGATCACCGGCTACCAGTGGATGTGGAAGTACGAATACCTCGGCGAAGGCGTCAGCTTCACCAGCCGCCTGGACCGCGAGAGCGACCGGATCCGCCAGAGCGGCGAAAAGCCCGATATGGCCAAGAATCCGTACTACCTGCTCGACGTCGACAACGCGCTCGTGCTGCCGATCGACACCAAGGTCCGCTTCGTGGTCACCGCCGACGACGTGATCCACGCCTGGTGGGTGCCGGCGCTGGGCTGGAAGCAGGACGCGATCCCGGGCATCGTCAACGAGGCCTGGTCCGACATCCGCGAGCCGGGCATCTACCGCGGCCAGTGCGCCGAACTGTGCGGCAAGGACCACGGCTTCATGCCGATCGTGGTCAAAGCGGTCAGCAAGCAGGAATTCCAGGCGTGGCTGGCGGCCGAAAAGGCCAAGCGCGCGCCCGCTCCGGCGCCCGCACCCGCGCCTGCAGCGCCCGCCGAGGCAGCGCCGGCTCCCGCCGCCGCGCCCGCGACTGCCAATAACTCCGCCGCCGCGCCTGCGGCCGGCTGATAAAGAACACTCGAGGTAGGCCATGTCCACGTATCCCGCCGCTGCCGATCACGCAGACCATCACGACGACCACGGTCACAAGCAGACCTTCGTCGAGCGTTGGTTCTTTTCGACCAACCACAAAGACATCGGCACGCTGTACCTGATCTTCAGCTTCATCATGTTCATCGTCGGCGCGGCGATGTCGGTGCTGATCCGCTGGGAGCTGATGGAGCCCGGCCTGCAGCACATGAAGCCGGAATTCTTCAACCAGATGACCACCGTGCATGCGCTGGTCATGATCTTCGGCGGCGTGATGCCGGCCTTCGTCGGCCTGGCCAACTGGATGGTGCCGTTGCAGATCGGCGCGCCGGACATGGCGCTGCCGCGGATGAACAACTGGTCGTTCTGGATCCTGCCGTTCGCCTTCACCATGCTGCTGCTGACCCTGTTCCTGCCCGGCGGTGCGCCGGCCGGCGGCTGGACCCTGTACCCGCCGCTGTCGCTGCAGGGCGGCAGCAACGTCGCGTTCGCGATCTTCGCGATCCACATGATGGGCATCAGCTCGATCATGGGCGCGATCAACGTCATCGCGACCATCCTCAACATGCGCGCCCCGGGCGTGGACCTGCTGAAGATGCCGATCTTCGCGTGGAGCTGGCTGATCACCGCCTTCCTGCTGATCGCGGTGATGCCGGTGCTGGCCGGCGCGGTGACCATGCTGCTGACCGACAAGTTCTTCGGCACCAGCTTCTTCAACGCGGCCGGCGGCGGCGACCCGGTGATGTTCCAGCACATCTTCTGGTTCTTCGGCCATCCCGAGGTCTACATCATGATCCTGCCGGCGTTCGGCGTGGTCTCGGAGATCCTGCCGACGTTCTCGCGCAAGCCGCTGTTCGGCTACCAGGCGATGGTGTACGCGATCGCCTCGATCGCCTTCCTGTCGTTCATCGTGTGGGCGCACCACATGTTCACGGTGGGCATGCCGCTGGGCGGCGAAATTTACTTCATGTTCGCGACCATGCTGATCGCGGTGCCCACCGGCGTGAAGGTGTTCAACTGGGTCAGCACGATGTGGAAGGGCTCGCTGAGCTTCGAAACGCCGATGCTGTGGGCCGTGGCCTTCGTGATCCTGTTCACCATCGGCGGCTTCTCCGGCCTGATGCTGGCGATCGTGCCCGCCGACTTCCAGTACCACGACACCTACTTCGTGGTCGCGCACTTCCACTACGTGCTGGTCACCGGCGCGCTGTTCTCGATCATCGCGGCCACGTACTACTGGTGGCCGAAATGGACCGGGCGCATGTACAACGAGTTCTGGGGCAAGTTCCATTTCTGGTGGACGGTGGTGTTCGTCAACCTGCTGTTCTTCCCGCAGCACTTCCTGGGCCTGGCCGGCATGCCGCGCCGCATCCCGGACTACAACGTGGTGTTCGCCGATTGGAACCTGGTCAGCTCGATCGGCGCCTTCGGCATGTTCGTCACGCCGTTCATGATGTTCGCCATCCTTTACGCCTCGCTCAAGAACGGCGCCAAGGCCCCGGCCCGCGCCTGGGAAGGCGCGCGCGGCCTGGAGTGGACAGTGCCGTCGCCGGCCCCGCACCACACCTTCACCACGCCGCCGGTGATCCGGCCGGGCGACCTGGCGCACGGCGATTTCGAGCACCTGGATTACGACTCCGCGACCACCGGCGCCGATACCGCCGCCCACCAGAATGCGCGCCAGTCCTGACCCCCGCAGCGATAACGCCGGCAGCGACGCCGCACGCCGTGGCGTGCGGCGCACCGTGCTCGTGCTGGTCGTCATCGCGGTAGCGATCTACGGCGCTTTCATCCTGTCCGGAGCGATGGGGCAGTGAACGCCGGCGAGAACAAGAGCGGCGGGTTCGGCATCGGCAAGATGGTCGCCGTGGCGCTGGCTGCGTTCGCCTTCACCTTCGCGCTGGTGCCGCTGTACCGGATCGCGTGCGAGAAGGTATTCGGCATCCGCCTGGAAAGGAATGCCGTCGACGGCAGCCAGGCGAAAAAAGCCGATCCGAACGAGCGCTGGGTCACCGTGCAGTTCGACGGCGGCGTCAATTCCAAGCTGCCTTGGGGCTTCCATCCCAACCAGCTGACGATGAAAGTGCAGCCCGGCCGGCAGTACGAGACCACCTATTTCGCGCGCAACAACGGCGACCGCGCCATCGTCGGCAACGCAGTGCCTTCGGTGGCGCCGGCCAAGGCCTCGGGCTATTTCAGCAAGACCGAATGCTTCTGCTTCACCGCGCAGACCTTGAATCCCGGCGAATCGCGCGACATGCCGGTGCGTTTCATCGTCGATCCGGCCTTGCCGCCGGAAGTCACCACCCTCACGCTCTCCTACACGTTCTACAAGAACGATGCCCTGACCCAGCGCCTCAACGCGCCGGCGACGGCATCTTCGCGCGCCGCGCTCGCGGCGCCCTGACCCGATAGCCAGATCAGCAACGGACGAACACCATGGCCCAGGCCCATTCCCACGACCAGCACGATTCCAACATCTATTACGTGCCGCACGGCAGCCGCTGGCCGGTCATCGCCTCGGTCGCGCTGTTCACCACGATGCTGGGCTTCGCCAGCTGGCTCAACGAGGCCAGTTGGGGCCGTCCGGTGTTCTTCGCGGGCCTGGTCTTCCTCGCGCTGATCCTCTTCAAGTGGTTCGCGGACGTGATCACCGAATCGATCCGCGGCTACTACAACAAGCAGGTCGACACCTCGTTCCGCATGGGCATGGTGTGGTTCATCTTTTCCGAGGTGATGTTCTTCGCCGCGTTCTTCGGCGCGCTGTTCTACGCGCGCCAGTACGCGATGCCGTGGCTGGGCGGCGAAGGCGACGGCGTGATGACCAACGCGCTGCTGTGGGACGGTTTCAGCGCGGCCTGGCCGAGCAACGGCCCGGGCGCGATCGGCGGCACCTATCAGACCATCCCCGCCTGGGGCTTGCCGCTGCTCAATACGCTGATCCTGTTGTCGTCGGGCGTCACCGTCACCATCGCCCACCACGCGCTCAAGGCCGGCCACCGCAAGCAGTTGCTGCTGTTCCTGGGACTGACGGTGCTGCTCGGCGCGCTGTTCCTGTTCTTCCAGGCCGAGGAATACATCCACGCCTACACGGAACTTAACCTGACGCTGGGCTCGGGCATCTACGGCTCCACGTTCTTCATGCTGACCGGTTTCCACGGCGCGCACGTGACGCTGGGCACGATCATGCTGGCGATCATCTGGCTGCGCTGCCTGAAGGGCCATTTCAGCAAGGACGACCATTTCGCGTTCGAAGCGGTGGCCTGGTACTGGCACTTCGTCGACGTGGTCTGGCTGGGCCTGTTCCTGTTCGTCTACGTGCTGTGACGCTTAAGCCCTTTTCCCTCCGGGAGAAGGGTCGGGATGAGGGTTCGGCGAAGCGGTGAAAGCGACCGATCGCAAAAACCTATCCATGCTTCGTGAGCGCAGCACGTCTATCGCGATCTTGGAGCCCGAGCTTTTCGCCGCACCCTCGCCCTTCGGGCACCTTCTTCCGGAGGGAAGGAATAGCAAAACTTTAAGGCGCGCGGCCGACGCCGTGCGGCGTGATCCAGCCCATATAGATCGCGAGGATCACCAGCAGGATCAGCGCCACCGACAGCCCGATGCGCTTGGTCAACGCGTTCACCGTCCGCTTGGTCTGCCCTTTGTCGACCAGCATGTAGTAGAGGCCGGCCCCCAGGTTCCACAAGATGAGTATCAGGAAGGCGACGATCAGCAGGGTCTTGAGCGAGTCGTTCATGGCGATGTCCGGGTCGCGGCGCTGCGTCGCGAGTGCCGCATTATCGCAGCCGGCCGGTAGTGCGGCGTGAGCGGACGCCGTAACAGACTGTTCCTGGGTTGGACGCTGGCGCTGGCGACGATGGCGCTGTTCGCCGGGCTCGGCCGCTGGCAGCTCGGGCGCATGCATGAGAAACAGGCGATGCTGGACGCGGCGCAGGCGGTGCTGACGCGGCGCCAGGCGAAGCCGCTTTCAAGCGCGGGCGATGCTGCGCGCCGGCACGACTACGACTGGGCGGCCGGCGAAGGCCGTTTCGCTGCGGCACCCGCGGTGCTGCTCGACAACCAGCAACGCGACGGACGGCCGGGCGTGCGCGCCTACCGCTTGTTCCAGCCGGCATCGGACGCAATGCCGCTGCTGGTCGAGCTCGGCTGGCTGCCGCTGCCGGGCGACCGGCGCATGCCGGCCGTGCCGGCGCCGCAAGGTGTGCTGCGCTTGGAAGGCCTGCTGCTGCCGCCGCCGTCGGCCGGCATCGCGGCCGCGCCGTTGCAGGCGCAGGACGACGGCAGCTTGCTGGCGCTTTCGCTGGACATGCAAGCGTTGCCGGCGGCATTGCGTTCGCCGCCGATCGCGGCGCGCATCCTGCGGCCCGATCCCGCGAACAAGATCGGCTATGCGCGCGATCTGGACATTCTGCCCAACACTCTGCCGCCGGAACGGCACCTCGGCTACGCGGTGCAGTGGTTCGCGCTGGCGCTTGCGGTGCTCGTCACCGCGTTCGTTCTCACCTTCCGTAAGAGAAGACCGCGCCGATGACCACGCAGCAATCGCTCTCCCAGCGCAACCGCAATCGCAGGATGCTGATCGCGATCTTCGCGATCTTCCTGGGCAGCTTCTTCGTGGCCGGCGTATTGCGCTTTTCCGGCTGGCGCCCCAGCGGGCTGAAGAATCATGGCGAGTTGCTGCAGCCGCCGAGCGATTTGCGCCAGATGGAACCGGTGCTGGCCGATGGCAGCGTGTATCGTTGGAATCCGGTGGAACGCACCTGGCGCATCGTGGTGGCGCCTCCTGCCGATTGCACTCAGGCTTGCGTGGAGCTCGCGCGCGAGATCGACGTGGTTTGGCAGCTGTTCGGCCGCGATGCGGATCGCGTCCACGTGCTATGGATGGGCGCGCCGCCCGCCGGCGTCAAAAAAACGACCGTGAAGCTGCAATCGCTGCGCCCCGCGCCCGCGCTGCGCGCCGCGCTGCCGCGCGTGGACGATGCCGGTAGCGCTGGCCGGCCCGGCGTGCCGGTATACGTCGTCGACCCGAACGGCTTCGTCATATTGCGCTACGCTCCCGGCTTCGATCCCGGCGATCTGCGCACCGACGTGGCGCGCTTGCTGAAACTGCGATGACATGAATCCAACTTTCCGCCCCGTGCTGCAGCATCCGGCCTTGAACCGCAACTTCCACCGCATCGCCTGGCTGGCGGTGGCGCTGGCGTTCGGCGTGATCGTATTCGGCGCGTTCGTGCGCCTGTCGAACGCGGGCCTGAGCTGTCCCGACTGGCCCACCTGCTACGGCCGCGCAGCATGGCCCAGCGCCGCGCACGAAGCCGTGGACCACGTCGCTACCGCGATCCGTCCGGTCGAACCGCACAAGGCCTGGCGCGAACAGGTGCATCGCATGCTGGCCGGCGCGCTCGGCGTGCTGGTGCTGACGCTGGCGCTGGTGGCCGCGCGCAAGCGGCGCTACGGCGTGCTGCAGGTGCTGGGCGCGGCTGCCCTGGTCGCGGTGTCGATTCCGTTGTACATGCGCGGCCAGCATGCGGCCGCCAGCGCGCTGGCGGCCGCGGGCGAAGCCCTGTTGCTGGTCGTCGCATTGCGCTGGTCCAACGCGGATCTGTCGCGCGCCGCCGCGCTGACGCTGATGGTGATCGTGTTCCAGGCCCTGCTCGGCATGTGGACGGTCACCTGGCTGTTGAAGCCGATCGTGGTGATGGGACACCTGCTCGGCGGCCTGCTGACGTTCTCGCTGCTGGTGTGGATGGCGTGGCGCGCGATCGACCGTCCGATCCTGTTGGCCGAAGCCGACGCATTGCGTCGCTGGGCGATCGTCGGCTTGGCCTTGCTGGGCGTGCAGATCGCGCTCGGTGGCTGGACCAGCGCCAATTACGCGGCCTTGTCGTGCGGCACCGATTTTCCGAAGTGCGTGGGGCAATGGTGGCCGCCGCACGATTTCCGCGAAGGATTCGTCCTGTGGCGCGGCATCGGCGTCGATTACGAAGGCGGCATCCTCGACGGCGAATCGCGCATCGCGATCCAGCTCGCGCACCGGATGATGGCGATCGCGCTGTTCCTCTACCTGTCGTGCATGTGCGCGCGCCTGCTGCAGACGCCGGGCATGCGCGGCTGGACGCTGCTGCTCGGCGGGTTGACGGTCGCGCAGGTGATGCTCGGCATCGCCAACGTCAAGCTGGCGCTGCCGCTGCCGGTCGCGGTGCTGCACAACGCCGGCGCCGCGCTGCTGCTGTTCGTGCTGGTGTCGCTGCTGGCTCGCCTGCGCAGCCCGGACACCTGACGCATGGCGGCGAGCAAAGCCCGCGAATACTGGGCCCTGACCAAGCCGCGCGTGGTGGCGTTGATCGTGTTCACCGCGCTGGTGGGCATGTTCCTGGCGGTGCCGGGCCTGCCGCCGCTGCGGCAGGCGCTGTTCGGGCTGCTCGGCATCTGGCTGGCGGCGGCGTCGGCGGCGGCGATCAACCATCTGATCGACCAACGCATCGATCGCGTCATGGCGCGCACTTCGCAGCGGCCGCTGGCGACCGGCGCGTTGAACGGCACCCAGGTATTAGCCTTCGCGATCGCGCTGGGCGCGTTGTCGATGACGGTGCTGATCGCCCTGGTCAATCCGTTGTGTGCGGCGCTGACCTTCGCCTCATTGATCGGCTACGCCATCGTCTATACCGGCTGGCTCAAGCGCGCTACGCCGCAGAACATCGTGATCGGCGGCATCGCGGGCGCGGCGCCGCCGGCGCTGGGCTGGAGCGCGGTGACCGGCACGCTGGATCCGCACGCATTGCTGCTGGTGCTGATCGTCTTCGTTTGGACGCCGCCGCATTTCTGGGCGCTGGCGATCTTCCGACGCGACGACTACGCGCGCGCGTTGGTGCCGATGCTGCCGGTGACGCACGGCGTGACCTATACGCGACAGCAGATCCTGCTGTACACCGTGCTGCTGGTGGTGGCGACGGTGCTGCCCTGGGCGACCGGCATGAGCGGCCTGTTTTATCTCGGTGGCGCGCTCGTGCTGGGCGCCGTGTTCGTCTGGTACGCATGGCGCCTGCTCGATCCGCCGGACGAGCTGTACGCGATGCAGGTGTTCAATTATTCGATCGTCTATCTGATGGCGCTGTTCGCCTTCCTGCTGCTCGATCATTGGCTGTTGCCGTGGTTGCAGCCGGTCGCAGGATTGGAGTTGATTCCGCAGCCGGCGTGATCGCCGGTTCGGTGCGCAGCGAGGCGGCCAGCATGCGTTGCCCCGCATGGCCTTCGGGGCTTGGCGATATGCGACGGCGGTGAGCGATCCCTGCCTTCAGGCAGGCGCAAGACGCCGCGTTCGGAGGGGGTTGGCCGGGCAGGCGCTCGTTAGGCTGGCGCTCCGGGTTCCAGCAAACCCAGGCATCTCCTTTCCCGAGGCAAACACCATGAAGAAGGCACGACGGTCCGATCTGCGGCTGATGGCCGCGCTGACACTCGCACTCGCGCTTCCGATCGCTGCGCAGGCGCAGGAATACGTATTTCAAACCATCGCAGGCGATTACGACGGCGATGGCGGGCGTGCGACGAAAGCCAATCTCGGCGGGCCGACGGGAGTCGCATTCGATACCGCCGGCAACATGTACGTCGCCGAGGCCTTCAGGCACCGCATCCGCAAAATCACGGCGGACGGCAAGATCCGGACCGTCGCAGGCACGGGCGCGCCTGGCTACAGTGAGCAAAGCGGGACCGGTGAACTGGGGCGCATCCATCTGCCGCAGAACATGATCGCCGACGGTCTGGGCAATCTTTACTTCGCGGACAGCAACAACAACCGGGTGCGCAAGCTCTGGGCCGACGGCCGGGTGACGCTCGTGGCGGGCAACGGCAGCGTGGCGTCCAGCGGCGACGGCGGGCGCGCAGTCGATGCGGGGGTAGGCCGGCCCTACGGCTTGACGTTGGATACGGCAGGAAACCTTTACGTATCCGAGAATATCAACCATCGCGTACGCAGAGTGACGCCGCAAGGCAAGATCAGTACGGTCGCGGGCAACGGCACGGGGGCGTACAGCGGCGATGGCGGGCCGGCCACGCTGGCGAGCCTGCGGTCGCCGATGGGCGTCGCCGTGGATCCGCATGGCAACTTGTTCATCGCCGATCACGCCAACCAGCGCATCCGCAAGGTGGACGTGGCGGGCCGCATCGGCACGTTCGTCAAATTCGACGACAGCCCGTCCGACGTGTCGTTCGGTCCCTCGGGCGATCTCTACGTCAGCCGCTTCTGCGGCATCGCTAAGCTGACGCCGAACGGCGCCATGCAGCCGTTCGTCGAAGACCCGCAATGCCAGTCGCTGTCGTTTCCGGAGAAGGTGGCATTCTCAAGCACAGGCGACGCTTACTTCGCCGATTCCGATGTCGGCACCGTCTTCCGCATGGGGGGACAGGACGTGTCGCCGGTCAAGGTGGCGGGTCGCGGCAGCTTCTACGGCGATGGCGCTGCAGCTGTGGACGCGTCGTTGTCCAAGGTTACCGGCGTCGCCACCGATGCTGCAGGCGAGGTCTATATCGCCGATTCGTATTTCAACAACCGGATCAGGAAAATCCTGCAGGATGGCACGATCGCCACGGTAGCCGGGTCCGGCTACTGGTTCGACGGCGGGGACGAGGAAGGTATTCCGGCCGTGCAAGCGAAGCTAAGCAGTCCTCACGACAGCGCGGTGGACAGCTCTGGAAATCTCTACATTGCGGACCGGCTCAATGGCCTCGTCCGCATGGTCAGTGCAGCCGATGGGTCGATCCATACGTTCGCGGGAGGAGGCGCCGGCGGCGATGGCGGGCCGGCGACGAACGCCAAACTCGGCGCTATACGTCGGGTTGCGATCGATGGCACCGGCAATGTCTTCATCGCCGACGCCAGCAACCACCGCATCCGCCGGGTCGATACGGCAGGTATCATCACCACGGTTGCGGGCAACGGCATCCCCGGATTTTCCGGCGATGGCGGCGCCGCCGCGAACGCTTCTTTGAACTTGCCCAGCGGCATCGCCATAGACGCATCGGGCAACCTTTACATCGGCGACGAAGGCAATCGCCGCGTGCGCAAGGTCACGCCCGGTGGAACTATCTCCACGGTCGCCGGCAACGGACTCGCCGGCAGTTCGGGCGATGGCGGGCCTGCGACGCAGGCGGCGATCGGGGCGGTCACCGGGATCGGCCTGGACGACAGCGGCGCGCTGTATATCGCGGCAGGCGCGCTTCGCAAGGTGACGTCTTCGGGCGTGATATCGACCCTGTCGGGTGTGCAATATCCGGCTTATGACGTGGCCGTAGGCGACGACGGTGCCTTGTACGTCGCCAGCCTCGGTGGACGAGTGCTGAGGGGCTTTCCCGCAGCGCGTCCAGCGGCGCGTGCATCCCGCTGACGGCCAGCGAATGTCGCGCAAAAAGGAACGGCCCGCATCGCGGGCCGTTTTTTTGTCGACTGAGGGCCAGCCTCACCGGAGCAGGTGCCGTTGCCAGAACTCGATGGCCGCGGCGTCGAAGTAGTCGTTGTTGGCTTTCTTGCGGAAGCCGTGGCCTTCGTCGTCGTACATCAGGAACCACACCGGCTGGCCGTTGCCGCGCACCGCTTTCACGATCTGCTCGGCCTCGGTATAGGGCACGCGCGGATCGTTCTTGCCCTGCGCCACGAACAGCGGCGAGCGGATCTTGCCGGCGTTCTTCAGCGGCGAGATGCGGTCGAACACGGCCTTCATTTCCGGGATGCGCTCGTCGCCGTATTCGGCGCGGCGCAAGTCGCGGCGATAGCTCTCGGTATTGTTGAGGAAAGTGGTGAAGTCGGAGATGCCGACCACGTCGACGCCGGCCTTGATCCGGTCGCTGTAGTGCATCAGCGATGCCAGCACCATGTAACCGCCGTAGCTGCCGCCGGTCACGCCTACGCGCGAGGCGTCCAGTTCGGGTTGCTGAGCGATCCAGTCCAGCAGCGCGCCGATATCCTTGACCGAATCTTCGCGCTTCTCGGCATTGTCCAACTTGAGGTAGCTCTTGCCGTAACCGGACGAGCCGCGCACGTTCGGTACCAGCACGGCGACGCCCAGTTCGTTGATCAGGAATTGCGTGCTCGGGTCGAAGAACGGTATCGACTGGCCTTCGGGCCCGCCGTGGATGTCGATCACCACCGGATACTTCCCGCCAGCGGCCGGTTTATTCGGCTTGTAGTAGAACGCCGGAATCGTGCGCGGTTTGTTGTCGACCGTATCGAAGGTCGGGAACCGCACCAACGTCGGCGAGACGAAGGTGGACGTGTCCAAACCGCCGACTTCGCTGCGCGTCCAACGCGTCAGCTTGGCGTCGGCCAGGTCGATCACGTAGACGTCGCTCGGCGATGTCGCGGTGTTCAGCGTTACCGCCAGGCGCTCGCCGTCGGGCGAGAAACTCATGCCGGCGACCAGGCCGACCGGCAACGCGGGCAACGGGATCGGTTTGTGGCTGGGCAAAGCCAATACGGTGAGCTTGTAGATGCCGTCCTCGTTGGCGATGTAGGCCAGATGCCTGCCGTCGTCGGCGACGTCGAAGCCGTCGACATCCCAGGGAATATCCTTGGTCAGCACTTCGAACTTGCCGCTGGCCGGATCGTGGTAGCGCAGGCTCTGGAATTCGCTGGCTTGGCCGTCGACCGGCTCGTCGGAAACGAAATACGCCGCCTTGCCGTCCGGCGCGAATTGGAAACCGCCGAACGCGGCCTTGCCGCCGTCGACAGGGAACAAGGTCAGTTTGCCCGTGGCCAAGTCGACTTCGCCGGGATACGCCTCGTTCGCCGAAACGAATTTGGTGACCAGCAAACGCGTGCCGTCGGGCGAGAAATCCATCGCCGCCCAGTTGCCGCCTGCCGTCACCAGCGGCTTGGCTTGCCGCGTGGCTGTGTCCAGCAGCCAGATGTCGGTGTCGGTGCCGTTGCGCGCGGTGCTGCTGTACGCCAACTGCTTGCCGTCTTCGGAGAACAGCGCGCCGCGGTTCTGGCTGCGCTTGCCGTCGGTGAGCATGACCACGTCGCGCGTGGTCAGGTCGTACCAGTGCAACTGCGAGAATTCGTTGCCGCCTACGTCCTTGCCGAACACGAAACCGTTACGGCCGGATTTGGCCGGCGCGACGGTCAGGTCGCTCACCGGTTCGTTGTAGAAGGTGATCTGTTCGCGCATGCCCAGCGGCTGGCACACGCGGTGCGCTTGGCTGGTTTCGGCGAAGCGGGTGCTGATCAGCAGACAGCCATCTTGCGTCCAACCGGCGATGCCGGCGCCGCGCGTGTTTTGGTAACGGTTGAGGCGTTCGATCAGTTCGGCCGGAATCGCAGGCACATTTTCGGTGGTGCGGTTGCCCTGCACTTGGCGGTCGATCTTCGCGGTCTGTGCGGCGGCGGGCAGGGCGCAGGCGGCGGCGAGGGCGCACAGTAATACGATACGAGCGCGAGTCATGCGTGTTCTCCCCAGAACTGGAAGCCGGAGCTTAACGCGACTTGCTGCGTACGACACCGCCGATAGTCACGGGCCCGCCCTCATCTCAAGCCTATCTTCCGCCTTCGAAAAGCGGAAACAGGGAGATTTGCTCTTGCTCCGCTGCCTTTGCTTGGGGTTTGTGGCGACCTGCCGGCCTTCCAGGCCGGGGTTTCGTCCGCTAAAATCGCGGCCGAGTGACTTTCTTTTTGTGGGGCCCAAAAAGAACAGTAACCAAAGAAAAAGGGCCTTTGGAAGGGATCCCGGCGAGGGGCCACCCCATGTGCTTGGCCACCGCTCGCCGGCCCTCGGGATTCCTCCGTCGCTT